>JALDXK010000576.1:0-4297 GCA_032155105.1 Acidobacteriota bacterium | reverse complement strand
TCGTGCACGTGCTGAGCGAAGGCCGCATCGTCCGGTCCGGCGGCCGCGAGCTGGCGCTGGAGCTCGAAGAGAAGGGCTATAGCAGCTGGGAGACGGCAGGAGCGAAAAAGTGATGGAGACGCTCGTGCAGGCACCGGCCTGGGTCAAGGAGCGGCGCGAGCACGCCGCGCAGCGGTTCGCGGCGGTTGGCTTCCCGACGACCAGGCACGAGGATTGGCGGTTCACCAACGTGTCGCCGATTGCGGAGGCGAAGTTTCCGCTCGCGGAGAGTGGTTTCAAGCAGGCCGCCGGCCTCGTCGCCTCGGTCAACGTGCCGGGGGCGGTGCGGCTCGCGATCGTCAACGGCGAGTTCGTGCCGGCGTTGTCGGATCTCAGCACGTTACCGAAGGGCCTGCGCATCGCCGGCCTGCGCGACGGCGCGCGGGATGCCACCGACGGGCTCGAGGCGCATCTCGGTACGACGTTCAGCATCGACACGCATCCGTTTGCGGCGCTGAACACCTCGCACCTGGACGACGGCGTGGCGATTTTCGTCGCCGCCGGCGCCGCGATCGAGACGCCGATTCACATCGTCACCGTCACGGGCAGCGACCACGGGCCGGTGACGGCGCATCCGCGCGTGCTGGTGGTGGCGGGCGAGAACAGCCAGGTGCGCATCGGCCACACCTTCATCGGCGTGGAGGACAGCGTCTACTTCACCAACTCGGTGGCGGAAGTCGTGGTCGGCGAGGGCGCGATCGTGGACTACTACACCGATCAGCGCGAATCGAACCGGGCGTTCCATATCGCCAACCTGCAGTCGCAGGTGTCGGCGAAGGGGGTGTTCACCTCACACGCGTTTGCCACCGGGGCGAAGATCATGCGTCACGACATCGGCATCGCGCTGAAGGGTGACGGCGCGGACTGCACGATGAACGGCGTCTACCTGGCCGACGGCGAGCGCCTGCTCGATACGCACACGTCGCTCGACCATGCGATGCCGAACTGCACGAGCCACGAGCTCTACAAGGGCATCCTGGCGGGCAAGTCCAGGGCCGTCTTCAACGGCCGCATCATCGTCCGCATCGACGCGCAGAAGACCAACGCGAAGCAGACCAACCGCGCGCTGCTGCTGTCGGACGATGCGACGATCAATTCGAACCCGCAGCTCGAGATTTTCGCGGACGACGTGAAGTGCACGCACGGTGCCGCCGTCGGACAGCTCGACGAAGAGGCGATGTTCTACCTGCAGGCGAGAGGCCTGAACCGCCTCGAAGCCCGCGACATGCTGCTGCATGCCTTTGCGGGCGAGGTGCTCGAAGGTGTGAAGATTCCGGCGCTGCGCGAGCAGATTGAAGAGAACTTCTTCGCCACGCTCGCGCGCGACATCGCGCTTCAACCAGATTCAGGACACCGAGGACAATGAGCAAAGCGGGCGCCGTTGCGCTGACGTTCGACGTGGCGAAAGTCCGTGCCGATTTTCCGATCCTGTCGGAACTCGTGCACGGTAAGCCGCTCGTGTATCTCGACAGCGCCAACACGAGCCAGAAGCCGGCGGCGGTCATCAAGGCCACCGACGACTACTACCGCCACGCCAACGGCAACATCCATCGCGCGACCCATTTGTTGAGCGAGCGGGCGACGGCGCTCTACGAGGGTGCGCGGGCGAAGGCGGCGAAGTTCGTCAACGCCGCCGATCCTCGTCACATCGTGCTCACCAAGGGCACCACCGACGGCATCAACCTGGTGGCGCAGAGCTACGGCCGCACCATGCTGAAGGCCGGCGACGAGATCGAGCTGTCGTGGCTGGAGCACCACTCGAACATCGTGCCGTGGCAGCTCGTGGCCGAACAGACCGGCTCGGTGATCAAGGTGGTGCCGATCAACGATCGCGGCGAGATCGACCAGGAGGCGTACGATCAGTTGTTGTCGGACCGCACGAAGATCGTGGCGGTGGGCCACGTGTCGAACGCGCTCGGCACGATCAACCCCGTGAAGGCGATGATTGCCAAGGCCCACGCGCGCGGCGCGGTGGTGCTGGTGGATGGCGCGCAAGCGGCGCCGCACCTGCCGATCGACGTGCAGGACCTCGACTGCGATTTCTACGTGTTGTCGAGTCACAAGATGTTCGGACCCACCGGCGTGGGCGTGCTCTATGGACGGCCGCAGCTCCTGGAGGCGATGCCGCCTTACCAGGGCGGCGGCGACATGATCGAGTCGGTGACGTTCGAGAAGACGAAATACAACCAGGTGCCGTACAAGTTCGAGGCCGGCACCCCGAACATCGCCGGCGTGGCGGCCTTCGGTGCGGCGATCGACTACCTGATGGGGATTGACCGCGAGGCGGCGTTGGCGCACGAGGACGATGTGCTGGCGTACGCGACGGCGCAGGTGAGCGCGATTCCTGGTGCGCGGATCATCGGCGAGGCGCGCGAGAAGACCGGCGTGCTGTCGTTCCTGCTCGAGGGCGCGCATCCGCACGACGCGGGCACCATCCTCGATCAGCAGGGCATCGCGGTGCGCACCGGGCAGCACTGCGCGCAGCCGGTGATGGATCGGTTCTGCATCCCGGCGACGATCCGCGCGTCGCTGGCGATCTACAACACGCGCGAAGACATCGACGCCCTGGTGCGCGGGTTGCACCGGGTGCGGGAAGTATTTGCTTGAGATCGTTTGGAGAGCGATGGCTTTAGCCATCGCCGAAGCAGCGGCGGCTGAAGCCGCCGCTCTCCAATCGTAAGAACGACACACATGTCTGAACTCACTGACCTCTACCAGGAAGTCATCCTCGATCACAACAAGAGGCCGCATAACTTCCGTGTGATCGAACCGGCGTCGGCGAAGCAGGACGGCTACAACCCGCTCTGCGGCGATCGGCTCACGCTGTACCTCACCGTCGAAGGCGACGTGATCAAGGACGTGGCGTTCCAGGGGCAGGGCTGCGCGATTTCGAAGGCCTCGGCGTCGCTGATGACGGATGCGGTGAAAGGGAAGACGGTGGAGCAGGCGCGCGAGCTGTTCGACCAGTTCCACGCGATGATCACCTCGAATCCCGAGACGCCGCCGGCGGATCTGGGCAAGCTGTCGGTGTTCGCCGGTGTCCGCGAATTTCCGACGCGCGTGAAGTGCGCCAGCCTGGCGTGGCACACCATGAAGGCGGCCGTCGCGCACCCTTCGACTTCGCTCAGGGCAAGTGACCACAACGCGCCGGTGTCGACCGAATGACCATGATGCATCACCTGCCAACCGTGTCCGGCGGCGGGCTGCCGGAAGACAGCCCCGCCAACGAAATCAGCCAGTCCGTGGCCGACGTCACGCCCGATCCCGCGAAGATGGACGAGATCGCGCCGAAGGTCATCGAGGCGCTGAAGACCGTTTTCGATCCGGAGATTCCGGTCAACATCTTCGAGATGGGCCTCATCTATGACGTGCTCGTCGATGTGGACGGACAGGTCGGCGTGAAGATGACCCTGACCGCGCCTGCATGCCCCGCGGCGCAGTCGCTGCCCGTGGAAGTCCGCGACAAGGCCAGGAGCGTTGAAGGCGTGAAGGACGCGAAGGTCGAGGTCGTGTGGGACCCACCCTGGACGAAAGACCGCATGTCGGACGCGGCAAAATTACAGTTGGGTATGCTGTAAACAGAACGTCCGCACGGATCCTTTCGCCTAGTCTTCGGCTCCCAGGACAAGCTCCGGATCCCGTTTCGGCGTCATAATCCCTGTATGCGGGCCCTCGTTGTTGCCATGCTCGTCGCGGTGTCGATGCCCGCGTGGGCGCAGCAGGGCGTCCAGGCTCCGGCGCCGATCGACGGTGAGGCAGTCGCTCCGGCCGCCACCGCCATCGACGCCACCAAGCTCGGCGTGTCGCTGTCGCGCATTCAGAAGAACCTGAGAATCGCCGAGGCCAGGGAGCAGGCGTCACACGACGGACTGCGCCTCGAGTTCAACATCCAGGTGTTCGGGAAGGCGCCGAAGATCGAAGTGCTCAACGGCATCGACCTGGTGAACGGCGCGGTGCCCGGCACGGCGCCCTCGCACTCGCAGTACATCGAGTTCGTGACGCCCCAGATCTATCGCTCGCCGACCATGCCGGTGTCGGCGTTCGCGGCCCTGGCGGCGCAGTGGCTGTGGAACCAGAGCAAGAAGACCCAGTGCGAGGAAGAAATTGCGAACTATCGCGCCCTGGTCATGCAGGGCGTGAACGTGTCGGCGCCGCGCTGCACGCAGTGAGCCGCCGGTCTCACGGCGTCGTCGGCTTCACGGCGCGCGTCATGTCGGACTGGATCTCCGCCGCGGTAAGCGCGCGGTTGTAGATCCGC
>JALDXK010000575.1:0-4300 GCA_032155105.1 Acidobacteriota bacterium | reverse complement strand
GGCGCGAACTGGCCGGTTGAGGCCAGCCCGATTCGGTTGGTAGACGCGGGAAGGTTCATCTGGGAAGGTGACTCAAACCTTCCCGCAGGCGCTGCCGTTCCCGAAAGGATATTGCCACTGATATCGAGTTGCGCGTCGCTCCCGAAGACCTCAATCGACTCGACCGACGACCGGAAGTGCTTGTACCCGGACATACCGGGCAGTTCCGGAACGTAGTTAACCTGATAGACGCGGACCGGCCGACCTCCCTCAGAGACCGCAATGGCCCGAAGGCGCCAAGTGGTCTCCTCGAGCGCACCACCTGTCGCGACAAGGGGCGGATCGGGTCGCCCCTGCCAGAAAAAGTGGACGTTCGCGCCCGGCATCAGAGAGCCGACCGGCATGACTTGCGGGTCCGGGCCCGCGGGTGGAGTTACGCTGCAGGCCTTTCCCTCGCCGTAGGAGACGTCGCCAATGTAGCAAGCATTCGTCGTGCCGCAGATCCAGTCGTAACGAACGCGGTTCCCGTGGGTGTCTACCACCTCGGTAAGGAGCCATCGGAGCGTGGTCTCCGGCGAGCTCGTGTTTCCTTTTCTTGGCGACAGAACGAGCTTGGTGCCGTTCGGTCTCCAGGCTGTCCACGTGTTGCTGGCCCTATCGAGGCGAATCCTTGTGTACGATTCGACGCGCGTGGTGTGTGTGCCACCAGCGCGGCAGCTCGCGCTCAGGGATGCCTCGGCACACTCGAGGAGCTCGAGCCCGTCGAACCACAACTGATCTGTTGCGTCGAAACGGGGAGCGCCCCGGAATTTTGATGTGCGCGTGATTCGCGGCCCGACGTTAAGGGACCACCCGATGCCCAGTGGCCCGTCCCCGGCGTGCGAGTCGTAGTTCAGGCTGATCAGCGGCGTAATGCCTTGAAACGGTGGCACCTCTACGACAACCGACGTCTGGTACGTTCCAGTGTCGGTAACCTGAGCGAGAGCCGCGTCGCTGAAGACTGCAATCTGGGCGACTAAGAACACGGCGAGCAAGGCGACGAACACCAACGGTCTGCGCTGAAGCTTGGTATCGCTCGTCATGTAAACCTCCGCCGAGATTTGGCAGATTTAGAAGTCTCTCGATCTACAAAACGTTCAAGAAACGGATTGCGAACAGATCAGAGGGGACGCCAATGTCCGCCCCCGATCTGAGCTCCATGACGTCCGCGATTTCTTGGGCATGCCAACATCACGACGACATCGCGCTACTTGCGATCGACGACGCTACGGCTCGAGCGTGCACTAACCCTCCTCGAACAGCATCAGGAGCGACCCATCGAGATGGCACAGCAGCGGGCTCGTGCCCAGGCGCGCCGGAACTCGCCGACAGTCCGCTTCGAGATGGGCGGCGGAGTAGGTGAGTCTCAGCTTTAGCCAGATCGCGGACTGTGCCGTCGGCAGTGCGTGAGCACGGCCCAGAACGATTCGAGGTATTGATCACAGCGACGAACTCCCGGCAAGAGCCGTCTCTGTTTTGCAGTCAACGTCAGTCGAAAAAACCAAGATCAGTTCGAGCGTGAACTACTGCAGAGACTTCGGCTCGCCGTGGGCACCCGACGCTGAAGTCAACGCGTGCTCTTGGGCGACGAGGCGGTGACTTCGGAGAGGTCAGGAACGGATGTCTTGAGTCGCCATCCCAATGGCGGCCGCGACGGCCGTTTGGCGCGCATCCGCACTCACGAAAGTAAGCTCGGACGCGGCAAGGCGCTCTGCAAACAGATCGGCCGACGCCACATGGATGGCGTCGAGCGTGCGGAGCGGATGCGTCGCCACGATCCTCTCGGCGTGCTGCAGCACTTCACCGGTGACCTCAATCACCGCCCAGAATTCTCGGTCGGCAGCAAAGCGTTTCAAGATGCCTGGGACACGACGCGCGTCAAGCGACTGATCAGTCACGCGACGGCGCAAGGCACTGCGCAATTCCACCGGCAACACCGCGGATGTGACGCACTGGTGACGGCGCAGAAGCCGCAGCACCACGTCTCGTCCTGCTTCGTCGACATAGCGCTTGATGAGCGCGCTGGTATCGAAATACGCCCAGGTCACGGCTAGACGCGATCCTCGCGATCATCGATCACGGTTCGCGAGAGTGGCTTGCCCTTGACCTTCACCGGCCGCCAACGCGGCGTCGGCGTCGGACCCTTCCGGGACGCAGGTGTCAGGAAGCCCTCGTCGACCATTGCTTGCATGGCGACGTCAAGAGCGTCCTTTCCCTTGATGGGCTTAATCACGGCAATGGGCTGGCCACGCTCGGTGAGGACAACTTCCTTGCCCGCGCGGACGGCCTTGATGGCTTTCGAGAAGTGCTGGTTGGCTTCACGAAGTCCAAGCTTCATGTAGTGATGTTACTACATTCGATAAGCGTCTCTGGCTCGGCCTGTGAGCAAGACGCATCCCGGAAAAAGTTCCACATTGGTGCCACACGCGCGGAGGGACCGAGGACCGTCGCCGCCGCGGATGTAAGGAACGCGCGGTGAATCAATCAGTTCCGGCGCACGAGTGCTGGTGACCAACAGAAAAACAATCTGTTGGCGATCGGTGATTGTGCGTGCGAACTCAACCTTGCAAGTCGTTGATTTTAAAGGGTGTGGTGAGCCCGGAAGGAATCGAACCTTCAACCAACAGATTAAGAGACTTTGGAAGAGCCCGATCACGCCGTCGCAGAGGATGATTCTTCGAACGAATCTGACGCAAGAGATCGCAGCAGTGGCCGCGTGATTTGGAAAAAGTGCCACACGGTGCCACACGGCGGTGCATCGTTCAGCCAGGCGTCGAGGGTGGGGCCGTCGACTCAGTCTCCCGGCGCGCGAAGAGTGCAACCTCTGCTCATACGACAGAGAGCCTTCTGCCGACGAACGTCGAAGTGAGTCCGAACCAACAATACCATATCTGGTATAATTGCCTCGTGCCTTGGACAGTCGAGACGCTCAATGAGGTTGTCGACGCCGAACTGGCGGAATTGCCAGCCGAAATGAAGGCGAGATTCGTCCGAATCGGTGAGTTGATTGAAGCCGCGGGCCTTCCCAACGTGCGTGAGCCGCACATCAAGCATCTTCGTGGACCCATTTGGGAAATCAGGCTGAAAGGCAAAGACGGGATCGCGCGGGCTCTTTACATAACAGCTCAGCGCCAGCGTGTCGTTGTCCTTCGCATATTTGTGAAAAAGACGCAGAAGACGCCACACAGCGAAATCGATTTGGCTCTTCAAAGGATGAAGGAGGTGTCGAAATGACTAAACTCAAGGACCTGCACCGTCGATGGAGCAAGGATAAGGACTACAAGTCCGCTTACGACGCACTCGGTGAGGAGTTCGAGCTCGCGGAGGCTCTGATTGAAGCCAGAACGCGAGCCGGCCTCTCCCAAACACAGCTCGCGCGAAAGATGAAGACGTCGCAGTCGTACGTGGCGCGGATCGAGGGCGGAAAGGTCAGACCCTCCACGGACGCTCTAGAGCGATTCGCGAAAGCAACCGGCACACGACTTCGTATTGCGTTTGAGCAGCAAGCTCGCTGAAAGTGATCGCTATTGCTGACTTAGTCGAAGCATGGAACGCTCTGCGCCCGAAGTGAAGGTGACGCCAGAAGCGGGCTCCCTGGCCCGCGGCCGGTTGGGTACGTGGGGCATCGTGTTCCTGGTCTTCGCCGCCATGACGCCGCTGGTCGGCCTGACGTCGATCACCGGGCTGGCCATGTCCTTGGGCAGCGGCATCGGCATCGTCGGCCTCTATCTCGTGGTCGGAATCTGCGTGCTGATCTTCCAGGTTGGCTACTCCGCGATGAGCACCGAGATCACCAACGCCGGCGCCTTCTACGCTTACGTCACTCGCGGCTTCGGCCGCACCGCTGGTCTGGCGGCGTCGCTGCTCTCCACGCTCATGTACCAAATGATCACCGTTATCCTGGCCGCCTTCTTCGCCTTTTATGCCAACGTCACGATGGCCGAACAGGCGGGCGTCGACATTCCCTGGCAGGTCTGGGCGTTCCTGGCGATCGCGGCCGTCTTCGTCCTGGGCCGGCGCAACATCGACGTCAGCTCGAAGCTGCTTGGCATCGCGGTAGCGCTGGAGACGATCATGGCGCTGATCTTCGTGGTGGCGGTGATCGCCCGGCAGGGAGTCAGCGCCTTCTCGCTGGAGGTCTTCAATCCGAGAGTCATGTTCGGCGGCCAGGTCGGTATTTGCGTGATGATGGTCGTCTACGCCTTCGGCGGCATCGAGTCGAATGCGATCTTTGGTGAGGAGGCGCGCGACATGAAGCGCACGGTGCGCCGCGCCGGCCTCA
>JALDXK010000574.1:0-4306 GCA_032155105.1 Acidobacteriota bacterium | reverse complement strand
CGCTCGCCTCGCGCGAGAAGCTCGACAACCTGATCTTCGTCGTCAACTGCAACCTCCAGCGCCTCGACGGCCCGGTGCGCGGCAACGGCCAGATTATCCAGGAGCTCGAAGCGATTTTCCGCGGCGCCGGCTGGAACGTGATCAAGTGCATCTGGGGCTCGGAGTGGGACGCGCTGCTCGAGAAGGATCACGAGGGCCTGCTCGTGAAGCGCATGGGCGAAGTCGTTGATGGCGAGTACCAGAAGTACGCCGTCGAGTCGGGCGCTTACGTGCGTAAGCATTTCTGGGGCGCGCATCCGCGGCTCCTCGAGATGGTCAAGCACCTCTCCGACGAGCAGCTCAAGAAGCTCACCCTCGGCGGCCACGATCCGGTGAAGGTCTACAACGCCTTCCAGCGCGCGACGGCCACCACCGGCATGCCGACGGTGGTGCTGGCACGCACCATCAAGGGCTACGGCATCGGCGAAGCCGGTGAAGGCAAGAACATCACCCACCAGCAGAAGAAGCTCAGTGAAGACGAAGTGAAGGCCTTCCGCACCCGCTTCGGCATCCCCATCTCGGATGACGACGTGGCGGAGGCGCCGTTCTATCGGCCGGCCGAAGACAGCGTCGAGATGCAGTACATCCGCGAACGGCGCGCGGCGCTGAACGGCCCCGTGCCGAAGCGCCAGGTTCGGGCCCCGAAAATCAAGGCCGAGCTGAAGGACGCCTTCGACGAATTCCAGAAGGGCACCGAGGGCCGCAAGGCGTCGACCACGATGGTGTTCGTGAAGATGCTGTCGAAGCTGCTCAAGGACGAGGAGATCGGCAAGCACGTCGTGCCGATCGTCCCCGACGAAGCCCGCACGTTCGGCATGGAGGCGCTGTTCCGCCAGGTCGGCATCTACGCCCACGCCGGGCAGCTCTACGAGCCGGTCGATCGCGACACGCTGCTGTATTACAAGGAAGCCGAAGACGGGCAGATCCTCGAGGAGGGCATCAACGAGGCCGGGTCGATGTCGTCGTTCATCGCGGCGGGCACCGCCTACCCGACGCACGGCATCAACATGATCCCGTTCTTCATTTTCTACTCGATGTTCGGGTTCCAGCGCGTCGGCGATCTGATCTGGGCCGGCGCGGATCAGCGCATGAAGGGCTTCGTGCTTGGCGCCACGGCGGGCCGCACCACGCTGAACGGCGAAGGCCTGCAGCACGAAGACGGCAATAGCCATGTCCTCGCGATGCCAGTCCCCAACTGCCAGTCCTACGACCCATCGTTTGCCTACGAGCTGGCGACGATCATCGAGGCCGGCATCAAGCGGATGTACCAGGACCAGGAAGACATCTTCTATTACCTGTCCCTGATGAACGAGCAGTACGAGCATCCGCCAATGCCAGAGGGGTCGAAGGACGGCATCCTCAAGGGGATGTACGTGTGCAAGCCGACCGGCCTGCCGAAGGCGAAGCTGCGCGCGCAGCTGTTTGGCAGCGGCACCATCCTGCTGCAGGCGATCGAGGCGCAGAAGATTCTCGAAGAGAAGTACAACGTCGGTGCCGACGTGTGGAGCGTGACCAGCTACGTCAATCTTTACCGCGACGGCCACGCGTCCGAGCGGTGGAACCGACTCCACCCTGCCGAGAAGCCGCGCGTGCCCTACGTGACCGAGGTCACCAAGGACGCGCCCGGCGTGTTCGTGGCCGCGTCTGACTACCTCAAGGTGCTGCCGGACTCGATCGACCGCTGGCTGCCGAAGCCGCTGCAGGCGCTCGGCACCGACGGCTTCGGCCGCAGCGACTCGCGCGCCGCGCTCCGCGACTTCTTCGAGGTTGACGCGCGCTTCATCGTGCTGGCCACGCTGTATGCGTTGATGAAGGACAAGCAGGTCGAGCCCAAGCTCGTCGAGCAGGCGATCAAGGACCTGAAGATCAATACTGAGAAGCCGAACCCGGCGATTAGCTAGCACGGGACCCGGGACCCGTGAACCGGGACCCGGGTTATTTCCGGATCCCGGATCCCGGATCCCGGATCCCGACAAGGATCACACTTGACAGATTTCATCCTCCCGAACCTTGGCGACGGCGTTGCGCAAGGGGACGTTCTGAAAGTGCTCGTCAAGCCGGGTGACTCGGTCGCCGTCGATCAACCGGTGCTCGAGCTCGAGACCGACAAGGCCACGATCGAGGTGCCCTCGGACGTGGCCGGCAAGGTCAAGGAAGTGAAGGTCAAGGCCGGCGACAAGGTGAAACCTGGCCAAGCCGTACTGACACTTGAGAGTGCCTCTGGTGCGAATGGTGCCTCGAGTGCCAAGGCTGATGTGCCGGATGCCAAGGATGCCAAGGGGGAAACGGCACCGGCACCACCCCCGGCACCTCAGGCAGCGGCACCCACCTCGGCACAGCAGGCGCCTGAAGCACCCAAGGCACAAGACGCGTCGGCCGCGGCCGAACGGCCGAAGGCATCGGTGACGAACATCGCGGCGGCGCGCCCGCAACAGCAGGCCCCGCAACCGCCGGCGCCGGCGCCAGTATCCAGCATCACAGCGGCTCCGGCCGCTCCGTCGGTGCGCCGTCTGGCGCGGGAGATCGGCGTCGACGTCACGCAGGTCCCCGGCACGGGGCCGGGCGGACGCATCACACAAGACGATGTGAAGGAATTCGCCAAGCGGGTGATGCACAGCATCGGCGGCAACGGACAGGCCGCGGCGGCCGGCGGCGCGGCGCGTCCCGCTGGCATCGGCCCGGCGCTGCCCGATTTTGCGAAGTGGGGCGAGGTCGAGCGCAAGGCGATGAGCGGCATCCGCCGCAAGACGGCCGAGCATCTCAGCAACGCGTGGCAAACGATTCCGCACGTCACGCAGTTCGACAAGGCCGACATCACCGGGCTCGAACAGGTCCGCAAGAAGTACCGCGCGGAAGTGGAGAAGGCGGGCGGCAACCTCACCGTCACCGCGGTGGCGGTGAAGGTGATTGCCAGCGCCCTCAAGGTGTTCCCGCAGTTCAACGCCTCGGTCGACGCTGCCGGCGAGGCGATCGTCTACAAGAAGTACATCCACGTCGGCATCGCGGTCGACACCGAGAACGGCCTGCTCGTGCCGGTGATCCGCAACGCCGACCAGAAGAACCTCATTCAGCTGTCGGTCGAGATCAACCAGCTGGCCGAGAAGGCGAAGGCGCGCAAGCTGACCCTCGACGAGATGTCGGGCGGGTCGATGTCGATCTCGAACCTCGGCGGCATCGGCGGCACGGCGTTCACGCCGATCGTCAACTGGCCCGAGGTCGCGATCCTCGGTATCTCGCGCGGTGTGTTCGAGCCGGTGTGGAACGGCACCACGTTCGAGCCGAAGCAGATGCTGCCGCTGTCGCTCAGCTACGATCACCGGCTGATCGACGGCGCGGATGCGATCCGCTTCCTGCGCTGGGTTGCCGAGGCGTTGGAGAACCCATTTGCGCTGACACTTCGCGGATAGCAGCGGTCCTGGGGCTTGGGTCCTGGGTCTTGAGCAAAAGCTCTTGTCAAGCCCCAAGCCCCAAGTCCCAAGTCCCAAGTCCCAAGTCCCAAGTCCCAAGTCCCAAGTCCCAAGCCCATATATGTCTCATCACGTCGCAGTAATCGGAGCCGGCCCCGGTGGGTACGCGGCCGCCTTTTATGCCGCCGACCTTGGCATGAAGGTCACCCTGATCGACAACGAGAAGAACCCCGGCGGCGTGTGCCTGTATCGGGGCTGCATCCCGTCGAAAGCGCTGCTGCACGTGGCGAAAGTGCTCGACGAATCGAGACACGCGAAAAATTGGGGCATCGAGTTCGGCGAGCCGAAGGTCGACGTCAACAAGCTGCGCGACTACAAGAACCGCGTGGTCGAGAAGCTCACCAGCGGTACCGGCCAGGTGTCGAAGTTGCGCAAGGTCAACTACATCCAGGGCTGGGCGTCGATCGTCGACGCCAAGACCATCAAGGTCGCGAAGACCGGCGGCGGCGACGAGACGGTGAGCGTGGATTACATGATCCTCGCGCTTGGCTCGTTGCCCACGAAGATCCCGTCGCTGACGGTCGATTCGCCGCGTGTGATCGATTCGACCGGCGCGCTCGACCTGCCGGAAGTGCCGAAGTCGATGCTGGTGATCGGCGGCGGCTACATCGGCCTCGAACTCGGTTCGGTGTACGCGGCGTTGGGCACGCGGGTATCGGTCGTGGAAATGACCCCGGGCCTGTTGCCTGGCGCCGATCGCGACCTGGTCAGGTTCCTGGCACAGCGCGTCGAGAAGACCTTCGACAAGGTGATGGTCTCGACCAAGGTCACGTCGATGAAAGAAGTACGTGGAGCCGGAC
>JALDXK010000573.1:0-4307 GCA_032155105.1 Acidobacteriota bacterium | reverse complement strand
CAGACCGCCGATCCGGAGCTGACTCACTATCTTGCGGCGCAGGCGGCGTTGGCGGCGGGAGAGCGAGAGGCTGCGGCAACCGCGCTCGCGTCGCTGGCGTCGGCTTCCACCTCCACGACCATCGCCAGCCGCGCCCGGACGGCGTCACGCGACACGGATCTCGGGGCGGTCCGCCTCGCGTTCCGCGACATCTCGATGGACGCCACCCAGTGGGCGCTGCCCGACGGCGTCGCCATCTTCTATTGCGCCGACACCATGGAAGGCCGTGGCGCGTTCTGGCTGCAGCGGGCCGGCGCGCCGGCGAATCCTTACGATCCTGAGACCGCATGCGGCGCCGAGACCAGCGTGGGACGGCTGTCGCAGGACGCATCGGTCGTGGGGTATTTCGACAGCTATGCGCGGCCGGACTCGTACTCCGCGACGCGACTGGACGCACCGCTGCTGGACATTCCGCTTTCGGTCACCGGCATCACGCGCGACGTGATGGACGACCAGAACACCATCGACGTCAACGACGCCGTGCGCACGACCAGCACGACGACGCCGCTGACCGGCTTCAACATCCGGCCAAACTTCTACATCGTGCGCGGATTCTATGTGTTCAACTATCGCGACGGCGTTCGCACCCTGCTCGACGGCTCGGCGCCCGTCAATGGCTTCGGCCTCGAAGGTGTTGAAGTGCTGCGCGGCCCCTCCAGCATCCTCTACGGAAAGGGAGAGCCGGGCGGCCTCGTCAATTTCACCTCGAAGCGTCCGGTGCCCATGTTCGGTGGCTCGGCCGCCATGAACTTCGGGTCGGACGGCCTGCTGCGCGGCGACCTCGACGTGACCGCGCCGCTGGGCGCTGCCGCCGCGGGCCGGTTGATCGTGTCGGGCTACGACGGCGACAGCTATCGCGATTCCGTGACGACGAACGCCTTCCACGTCAACCCCTCGGTGTCGTTCCGGGCCGGATCGCGGACGTCGGTGCTGCTGTCGGCCGAGTACGTCCGCTACAACCACGTGCCGGACGCCGGCGTGCTCGTCACGCCGGACGGCGGCGTGCCCGCATACTTCACGCGCTCGCGCTACATGGGCGATTCGGCGCTGGCGAAGGCAGAGAAGCACAGCCTGCGCCTCAACGGTCAGATGGAGTTCAAGGCCGCGACCAGCTGGGACATCCGATTCGTTGGCGGAACCGAGAATTCCGACACCACCGAACAGGTGAGCTTCCAGAACTTCATCGACGGCGGTCCGACAGGGTTTGCCGGGGTGCTCCCGCCGAACGCGTTGGTGCGCGTCAAGTACGACGAGCTGCCGTATCGCCGCTACGACTACGGCCGATTCGAGAACGTCTTCCGATTTGCGCACGGCGGCGGCATGCGCGTGGCGCATCAGTTGCTCGCCGCGGTGGATTACCGCCGCGACCGTGAAGAGCTGAACACGACGGTCGTCGACTACGACCAACTGAGCTACGTCGATGGCAGCACCACCACGCTGCTCGGCGGTTTCGTCCCGCTGGGACAGGGGCTGCTCTACGATTTCAAGTCGACTACCGACGCCACGCAGACCGACCTCGGCATCGCGGTCCAGGACCTCGTTGCAGTCGGCGATCGTGTGAACGTCCTCGCGGGCGCGCGCATCGAGCGGAACCTCATCGACACGGTGCGCACGGGCACCGAACAGATCAGCGCGATCACGGGCGGGCCTGTGGTGTCGCTCGACGCGGCGCCGCCGCAGAGCGAGAACACCAGCGTGGCGCCACGGCTGGGTGTCGTGTTCAAGGCGAACCAGCGGATCTCGCTCTACACCAGTTACCTGACCGCATTCATTTCGCCGGTGCCCGGGATGCTGACGCGCACGGGCGACCTGCTGGAAGCGGAACACTCGCGCCAACTGGAAGGCGGCATCAAGGCGGCCCTCCGACAGGATCGCATCTTCTTCACCGCATCCACCTACAAGACCGTCAAGGACGACGCTTTCATCTTTTATCCGGAGGGGTTCGCGGAGAATGCGGGCCGCGAGGAATCGGCCGGCGTCGAGCTGGAACTGATGGGCGCCGTCACGCCGGAGCTTCGTCTCATCGCGGGCTACACGTTCACCGACATGGAGTTCACCCAGGCGGCCCCGAATCTGCTGGGCAAGACGCGGCCGGGGATGCCGCGGCACGCGTTCTCGAGCTGGGCGCAGTACGAGGGTCGCCAAGGACGCGCTCGCGGCATGTTGCTCGGCGCGGGCCTGACCACCACCGGCGAGGTGTTCGCCAGCTACCCGAACACCGCATCGTTTGACGGCTACGCGATGCTCAACGCGATGGCCGGCTACGAACGCGGGCAGTGGCGCGTGCAGCTCAACGCGTCGAACCTGAATGACGCGCTCGGGTACAGCCCGTCGGGCGGATTCTTCACCGGCACCGATCCGAACATCAACCCGATGTCGGCGCTGCCGATTCCACCGCGCCGGATCACGACGCAGATCTCGTTCCGGTTCCGCTGATGTCGGAGTCGATCGCCGCGCAGGCCGACGTGTCATGGACGGACGCAACGGCGCGCCCTGCCTATAAGTTCGTCGTCCTGTTCTTCCTGTACCTCTCGCAGTCGGTGCCAGCGGCGTTCTTCATGATGGCATTCCCGGTGCTGCTGCGACAGGCCGGGGTCGCGTTGTCGATGCTCGGCCTGTTGAACATCCTGATGCTGCCGGGCATCGTCCGGTTCCTGTGGGCGCCGTACGTGGATCGGCTCGGCACCTACCGCGCGTGGATCATGCCGATGCAGGCCTGCTGCATCGGGCTGATGCTGCTGCTCGGGCAAATCGACTGGGCGTCGCAGTTCCAGGCCGTGTTCCTGGTGTGCGTGCTCTACACAATCTGTTCGGTGACGCAGGACATCGCCGTGGACGGCCTCGCGATTCGCGTCTTGCAGGCGTCCGAGCGGCCGATCGGCAACGGCGTATCAGTGGCCGGGCAATACCTCGGCACCGTCGCCGGCGGCGGCGCGATGATCATGCTCTACAACCGCACGGGACTGCAGTTCAACATCGTCGTGCTGGCGATCGTGCTCGCGATTCCGATGGCATTGCTGATGTTCTATCGCGAACCGCGCATTGCACCGCGCCCGCGCCGATCCCTGTTCGGCGACATCGGCTCGATGTTCCGGCGCCCGGGGATGGCCACCTGGCTCACCGTCCTGGTCTTCTACTCGATGGCGCCGATCCTCGCGGGCAACATGATGCGTCCGTTGCTCGTGGACAAGAACGTGTCGCTCGAAGCGATTGGGTTTCTGAGCGGCGTGATCCAACCGATCCTGTCAATCATCGGATGTGCGCTCGCACCGGCCGTGATTCTCCGGTTCGGGCGGAAGAACAGCCTGCTGATGTTTGGCGTCCTGCAGATCCTCCAAATCGGCGGTTTCCTGGTTCTGGCGCTGACGCCGTTCAGCATGACCTACTTCACCGCGCTGACGGTGTTCCTGGGCCTCACCCAGGGCTTCCCGGCCGTGTTGATCTTCGCGATTGTGCAAGACAAGTCGTCGCAGGATCTCGCCGGCACGGACTTCACGCTGCAAGTCACCGTGTACACCGTGGGTCTGATGCTGGCCGGTATCGCCAGCGGGTTCGTGGCCGAGTGGTCCGGCTACACCACGTTGTTCTGGACGGCGCTGGTGCTTCAGATTGCTGTCCTCGTCGTCATCGCCCGATACACCTCGACAGACACACTCGAGGTGTCGGAGTCTCTCGAACTCGCAGAACGCCGAGCTAGCTGAGCTATACTGGCTGTAACTCTCATAACGAACCGGAGTCCATTAATGACCGAACGTGAAATGACCGCACTGAATCTCGTGAACCGTTACTCCCTTTATTCCGCGGGTGTCGGACTTATTCCAGTGCCAGTTGTCGACATGGCGGGCGTCGCGGCCATCCAGGTCAAGATGCTGAGCGAAATGTCGGCCATCTACGACGTGCCCTTCAGCTCGAACCAGACGAAGTCGATCGTCGCCGCGCTGATCGGCGGCATTGCCCCCACCTCGCTGGCGGCCAGCGGCCTCGGCCAGGTGTTCAGGTCGATCCCGATCATCGGACAGGCGTTCGGCTTCCTGACGGTCTCGCTGTTCGCGACCGCTGCCACGTGGGCCGTTGGCCGCGTGTTCATCCAGCACTTCGAGTCCGGCGGCACGTTCCTGAACTTCGATCCCGCCAAGGCGGGGCAGAAGCTGCAGGAAGAGTTCGAGAAGGCGAAGTCGGCGGGCGCGTCGCGCTCGAAGGCGACCAGCGCAGCGTGACTCCGCTTGTCGCCGCGTATCTGATCGGCAGCGTGGCGGTCGGCTTTGCCG
>JALDXK010000572.1:0-4342 GCA_032155105.1 Acidobacteriota bacterium | reverse complement strand
TGGGCGACGAGGTCACCGGGCTGATCGACTTCTACTTCGCCTGCCACGACATCACCGCCTACGACCTGGCGGTGACCCATTCGGCCTGGTGCTTCGCCACGGACGGCAACTTCAAGCCCGCGAACGACGATAACATCCAGTTCGTCACCAACGGCGACTTCAAAAGCAACGCCCTCGCCGACGAACCGCTCGACATCGACGGCGAGATTATGGTGCGCGAGCAGCTCAAGCTGCAGGGCGGCTTCAAGTTCCAGGGCCGCATCACGGTCAAGAACAAGGACGGCGCCACGAACGTCTACGATGCGTCCACCAATCCACACGGCCGCCGCGGCGATTCAATAGAATCCTCGAACGACATCAACGGCAACGTCACGGTGACCTACAACGGGCAGCTGGATCCCGCCAATATCCCGGTGCCTCCGACCGCTGGCGCAGTGACATATAACAACAGCGTCCTCGGCTGGATCGAACAGTAGGCATGATGGTGCGAGGTTGCCTCTCGGCTGGCCTGATCCTCGCCTTGTGTGGAGTGGCTGCGCCGGCAATGGCGCAGTCGCTCGGCGAAGTGGCGCGACAGGAAGAGGCGCGGCGTGCCAGCGCGAAGAAGGCGACCAAGTCGTTTTCAAACGCTGACCTCCAGCCCAGCGAGATCGCGTCGCCCTCAGGTGGCAGTACGCCGGGTACCGAGTCGTGCTACATGAGCATCAGCCAGAATCGCTGCGTGTCGGCCGAAGAGCTACTCTCGTATACGACGCAGAACATTGCGAGCGCTGAACTGGCCAAGCAGGAGCCGCACTGGCGGCGCCAGGCGCGTACCATCCGCAACCAGCTGGTGAAGGCGCAAAACGAACTGGAGACCCTGTCGGCCACTGCGTCGGACCAGTCTCGCGCGCCTGGTAAGACCGCCGAGCGGATGCTGGCGCTGCGTCGTTCGGTGGTCGCCGGTCTCGAGCAGGAATGGGAAGAGCTCGAGAAGCAAGCCAAGCAGCTGCGAATTCCGCGCGCGTGGCTCGATCCGCGGCCTACACTCTCGCCGCGAATTCCGCAGTAAACAGCGCCGGCATCCCGCCGGTGTGCAGGAACACCACGGTCTCGGATGACGCGATGGCGCCGCTCCTGATGTCGTGAATCATTCCGGCCATCGCTTTCGACGTGTAACAAGGATCGAGCAGGATCGCTTCGGTCCTGGCCAGCAGCGCGATCGCCTCGAGCGCCGCCGGTGTCGCGATGCCGTAGCCCTCGCCGATGTGCGCCTGATCGGTCACGAGATCCGATAGCTCCAGACGTTCGGGCAAATCCAGCTTTGCGGCCGCTTCGTTGGCGATGCGTTTCGCGCGTTCAATCTTTTCGGGCTCGCCGCCGCTCACCGCAACGCCGCACACTTGGTACGACGCGCGGCAGAGTTTTGCGCCCAACGTAAGACCCGCCTGGGTGCCGCGCGAGCCGCTGGCGTAATACAACCGCGACGGCGACAGGCCTTGCTCCCGCAGTTGATCGACGAGCTCAGCGGATCCACTCACATACCCGAACACGCCCACGCCGCTCGACCCGCCAACCGGGATCACGTACGGCGTCCGGCCCGCTGCCGTCTCGTCCTCCACCGCGTGGGCGACAACGGGTTCGTCGTTGCCCACGGCAAACATCGGATCAATGGAAGGCACGAGCCGAATCTCCGCGCCGTAGAGGGTGTCGAGCAGCACGTTGCCTTCGACAGGCGGCGGCATCTTCGTCGAGGTCAGCACCAGCACGCAACGCATGCCCGCCACGCACGCCGCCGCGGCGGTCATCCGCGCATGATTCGATTGCGCCGCGCCGGTGGTAATCAGCGTCGTGGCGCCTTGGGCCTGCGCGTCGGCCACCAGGTACTCGAGCTTTCGCGCCTTGTTGCCGCCCAGGCCGAGCGCCGTCAGGTCGTCGCGCTTGATCAGAATCCGCGGGCAACGATTCGTTCCGCCCAGCTCGCTGCGCAGGCGCACAGCGTCGTAAAGCGGGGTGGGCAGCGTCGCGAGGGAAATCCGCGGCTGGCGGGCCAGGGCATCGTGCACGCGCGAGGTGGCCGCGATCATCCCGGCAGTCCTAGTTCGGCCGCCAGCGCGCGCATGTCTTCCGGAATCGGCGCCTCGATCGTCAGTTCCTTGCCCGTCGACGGCTGGCGCAACGCCATGCGCGATGCATGCAAGGCCTGACGGGGAAACTTCACGGGGTCGGTCTTGGCTCCATATACCGCATCGCCAACGATCGGCCAGCCCTTGGCCGCCAAGTGCACGCGGATCTGGTGCGTGCGCCCGGTGATCAACCGGCAGCGCACCGCCGAGTAGGAACCGGTCGTCGCGAGCCGCTCGTACTTCGTCACCGACGGCTGGCCACCGCGATCGGTCACGGTCACGCGCCGGCGATCCCACGGATCGCGATCCAGGGCGAGATCGATCGTCCCCTTCAGCGAAGGCTTGCCGCGGACGATCGCGAGGTAATCCTTGTCGATGCGGTTGGCCGCCATCGCGTGTTGCAGGGCCGCATTGACGGACGCCCGCTTGGTGACGAGCACGATGCCCGAGGTCAGCTTGTCGAGCCGGCCAAGCAGCGCCGGTGCTGATCCCGCGGGCCAATCCTTGGCGCGGGCCAGCAGGCCGTTGATCAATGTGCCGCTGGTGTTGCGATACGTCGGGTGCACCACCTGGCCCGCCGGCTTGTTCACGGCCAGCAGATCATCGTCTTCGTACAGCACTTCGATGGTGATCGACTCGGCCGCCGGCCTCGCGCGCGCCGGGATGGCGCGGACCCGCACGCGCAGCTCGTCGCCGCGCTGCACCCGCCACGCCGCCCGCGGTGGCGCCGCGCCGTTGATCAGGACGTCGCCGCCATCGATCCACTGCTGGATGCGGTTGCGGGACACGCCCTTTTCGTCGCGCAGGTGGCGCCGCAGCACGCGATCGACGCGCACGCCTTGATCGCCACGGTCTATACGGATGGCTTTCCACTCCTCCGCCATCCTTCCAGTCTACGGCAGCCGAGGACACGGAAAAGTACGGAGAACACGGAGAGAGTTCAGTCTCCGTGCCCTCCGTACTCCTCGGTGCCCTCGTCAGCGTTAGATTGCCCGCCAGTCCTCGGCGAGGATGCCCCAGAGCACCTGGTCGTGATGGACGCCGTTGCGCACGAACGAGCGGCGCAGCAGGCCCTCCTGCACGGCGCCGATCTTGCGGAGCGCGCCGTTGCCACGGCCGTTGGCCACGGCCGCACGCGCCTCGAGGCGGCGCGTGCCCATCACGTCGACGGCAAAGTCCACCACGAGGCGCGCGCCCTCGGCGAAGATGCCGGTGCCCCAGAACGGCGAGCCCAGCGCGAAGCCCCATTCGGCGCTGCCGAAGCCCGGCTCGAGCGACTTCAGCTGGAAGATGCCGACGGCAGTGGTGCAGCCGTGCGGCACCACCGCGAAGCAGACGTAATTGCCGGCCTTGCGCTCGCGCCCGGCCCAGACGATGAAGCGCTCGAAGCCTTCAACCGTGGTTGGCGGCGGCGAGATGAACCGCGCCACCTCCTCGGTGGTCAGCAGCGCCAGCAGCGACGGCGCGTCCTCGACCTGCAGTTCACGCAGCGTGAATGTCGATCCCGCGAGAACCGGAAGCCCTTCGGTCCAATCCGAGGTCGTAACCATGGTGGTGGTCGTCGTCTGACGAATCGTCTGGTTCATGGTCGTGACTTTGGGCTCCGACTTGTCCGCCGTCGCTTCAGCGAAGGCGGAAGCCTTGGCGGAGGTGGAATGTTCGGCGTAAGAAGCTCGCTCAATGCGATCGTTGAAGGGCATCTTCTCCATTACTGCTGCACCCCAGTTCTGGTCGTGCCCGTCGTTGAGATCGTTTCCATCGGTAACGTCGGTAGAGTCAGTAGAGTCTCCGGCCACGTCGCGTCGAGCGGGAACATGTGATCCCACAGGCTCGAGGGCAGGCTGTTGACATGGTTCGTCTCGTCGCTAATCACGAACCCGAGCGCCTGGCCGACGTTGCCGACCACCGTGCCGGGCAGGTCGGCGACCGAGTTACCCCACACGATGTTGTCGAAACCGTTATTGCCCCAGACGATGTTGTCGAAGCCGTTGTTGCCCCACACGATGTTGTCGTCGCCGCTGTTGCCCCAGACGATGTTGTCGGCGTCCCTGGAGTTGCCCCAGACAATGTTGTCGGCGCCCTCGGCATTGCCCCACACGATGTTGTCGGCGCCGGAGCTGCCCCAGATCACGTTGTCGCAGTTGGCGCCGCCGCAATCGTTGCCCCAGACGATGTTGTCATTGTTGCTGTTGCCCCAGACGATGTTGTCGGCGAAGCTATTGCCCCAGACGATGTTG
>JALDXK010000571.1:0-4353 GCA_032155105.1 Acidobacteriota bacterium | reverse complement strand
CTGCAATTGGCATCGCTCGTCGGCATGATCGCGGCGCTGGCGTCGGCCGAGGGCTTCGCCAACGCGCTGCTGGTGCAAGGCACGAACGTCGGCGCGGAGGTGATGTGGAATCCTGCCGCGTGGTTCGTTGGGGTGTATCGCTGGGTGTCGGGTGAGGAACGCGAGGTCTTCACGAGGCTGGCGGCTCGCGGTGCCCTGGCCGGCGCGGGCATCATCGGGCTCGCCATGGTGATGTACCCGTTGGCGTACGAGCGCTGCTTGAAGAAGGTGATCGACAGCGAAGGACGCACGACGGGCGCGATGCAGCGGGGCTGGGCCACGCTGGCGGCGCGCATCATGCGACCGCTGCTACGCTCGCCGCTCGAACGCGGCCTCGCCGCCTTCATGCTCGCCACGCTCGGGCGAAGCCAGGCGCACCGGTTCCTGATCGGCATGTACGCGGGCATCGCGTTCCTGCTGGCCCTGCCGATCGCCGGACGCTTGTTGCTGGAGCCGACCACCGAGCCGTTGCGCTACGCCTGGTTCGCGGTGCCGCTCGGCTTGACGTTCTGGATGGTGTGCGGCGTGCGCGTGGCGCTGATGATGCCGGTGGAGCCGATCGCGAACTGGGTGTTCAAGCTCACCGAGCCGGTAGACAAGCGGCGCGTGTTGTCCACCGTCGTCACGGTGATGGCGTTCGTGACGTGCCTGCCGATTGCATTGATGTTCTCGGTCACGCTGCTGGTGCTCGGTCACGAGACGCTGGCCGCAACGGTGTTCCTGATCGTCATGCTCGCCGGGCTGTGCTTGATCGAAGCGTTGACGATCACGATGAAGACTGCGCCCTTCACCTGTACTTACCTGCCCGGGCAATTGCGGTTGCGGGTGTTCTGGCCGCTTTACTTCTTCCTCTGGCTCTACTCGGTCTACCGGCTGACCGAATGGAGTGTGTGGGCGGTAGGCGATGGCTCGCGCACGCTGTGGGTGGCAGCGAGCCTCGCCTCGATCTGGGTCGCGTTACGTGTGTGGCACTGGCTGCGCGCGAAGAAGATCCGCGCGTTCGTCTACGACGAGCAGGAGGCGGCGCTGGTTACGACAATGGACATCGCCACCCAGTTGAAGCAGATTTGATCGCGGCGCTATTCCGCGGCTAGTGAAACCGCATCTCCAATCGCGATCTCGCGATCTCGCCATCATCCAGCACTTCGCCGAACGCGCCGCCACCCCACGGCACGCTCATCGCGTCCTGCAGCCCTGGAACGGCGGCCTCCATCTGTTCGCACGGTCGCGTCTCGCCGTAGATGCGCACGCGAACCGATCCGATCTTCAGAATCTTCCCGCGCGCGTCCGAGAAGTCGACGTCCGACACCAGCAGGTTGGCCCGTCGCAGCCTGGGATCCGGCGTCTGGCCCAGCGGCGCCGTCACGCCGGCCCAATGCTTGTTCGAGACGATGGTGACCTGGCGCTTGCCGCCCTGATTGGCGTTCCCAACAATGCCTCTCCCGGCTTTGACGGCCGCCCGCTCGGCCGGGTCCATCGGGCCGCGGTGCATCCGTTTGATCCAGATCTGTTCCAATCGGGCCATATCTCGATGATCTTACCCCGCAACCTTCAGCCGGCCGGTTCCGTCTAAGATAGACAATTGTCGATATATGACGCCCAAGATTCCTGACGCCGAGGCCGACGTGCTCGGTGTGCTGTTCGACTCTGCAGAAGCGACGGCGCGCCACGTGCGGGAAACGCTCGCGAAAAAGCGGCCGATGGCGCACGGCACCGTCGTCACGCTGCTGCGCCGGCTCGAAGATCGCGGGTTGGTGAAGCGCCGCAAAGCCGACCAGGGGAAGGCGTTCGTGTATCGGCCGACGAAGGCACACGCGCGGACGTTCGGTCCGGTGGTGTCGTCGCTGATGCAACGGGCCTTCGGCGGCAAGCCGGCGGCGCTGATGGCGTCGCTGTTCGAGACGCGGCCGCCGTCGCGTGAAGAAATCGACGACCTCGAGGCGTTGGTGGAACGCCTGAAGCTCGAGAGGAACAAGTGACCCTCTGGCGCCACTGGATCGTCGGGCAGCTCGATGCCTCGATCGTCGCCGGCGTGCTGCTTGCGATCGCGCTGCTCGCCCGTCACCAGCTGTCGCCGCGCATCCGGTCGTTCATCCTGCTCATTGCGCTGGTCCGTCTCGTGCTGCCGCCGTGGATCCGATCGCCGTGGTCCGAGGCGATCGTCGATCTGGCGCCACTGGAGGATGGTCGGATGCTCGTGGCGATCGGGCTGCAATCGGATGTCGCGATGTACGCCGCGGTGATCATGGCTGGCGTCACGCTATTTCTGCTGGCGCGAATCGCATGGACGTGTGCGACCGCCGAGCAGCGGTGGATGACGGCGACAGAGCCGATTCCCATCGGTGCAGAAAGCGGCTTACAACTCAGGGTGTCGCAATCGGAAGAAGGACCGCTTGCTGTGGGCATCCGGCGCAAGCTCATCATCCTGCCGGCGTCGATCCTGCGGCTCGATCGTGCGGCGATCGACGCGGTGATCGCGCACGAGATGGCGCATCACGAGCGGCACGATCTCGCGTGGATCATGCTGGCAGAAGCCCTGAAGGCCATCGCCTGGTTCAACCCGCTCGCACACCTGATCGCGCGCGCGCTCGTCGCCGCTCGTGAAGACGGCAGCGACGACTGGGCGGTGTCGAAGACATCGAACGATCCGTTCGCGTACGCGCACGCCCTGCTGCAATCGGCGCGCCTGGTCGCCGGGCCGCGGCCACTCGGTGTGGCTGGTGCGCACCCGATGGGCAAGCGGCTGCAGCGCCTGCTCGATGCGCGCGCCACCCGTGAGGGACGTCTCGGCGTTGCCGGCATCGCGTTCATCGTGATCGCCGCCACCGCCGCCTTGCCAGGCGCGCACATGCCCTCGTTCTCGGACGACGAGCGCATCGTCATCGTCATCAAGAAATAACTGGAGCCTTTGCACATTGTGAGACGACATCCCACGAGGAGAATATAGACAAATGTCGAGAATGATCATCGCGTTGTTGCTGCTGTGCGCGTTGCCGGCTATGGCACAGAACCCGGGCGATCTCGAGAAGCTCGCCGTGCTGGAGGATCGGACAAAACCTGCCGGACGAAAGATCGAGCTGGCCTATGCGCGCTTGAAGAGCACCGCGGCCACGCCGGGATCGCCAATCGTGTATCTCGATGGCGGCCCTGGCGGGTCGGGCATCGGCCTCTATCGCGTCGACGAGTACAAGGAGACGTTCGACGAGCTTCGTAGCGTGGCCGACGTGATTCTGCTCAGCCAACGCGGCACCGGCTTTTCGACGCCGCGCCTTGCGTGCCGTGACTCGTCGCCGATCCCGCCAGACATTTTCGCGAGCGCCGCGCGGATGGTTGATGTTCTCGGGCCGAGGAGCATGCGCTGCGCCGAGGAGCTGCGATCGAAGGGGATCGATCTCGCGGCCTACAACACCGACGCGAGCGCGGACGACCTGGACGACCTCCGCAAGGCGCTCGGCGCGCCGAAGATCAGCCTGTTTGGCTTCAGCTACGGCACGCACCTGGCGCTGGCCGCCGTTCGCCGGCATCCCGCAAGCATCGACCGGGTGATTCTTGCCGGCACCGAAGGCCCGGATCACTCGCAGAAGTATCCACACACCTTCGATCTTCAGCTGGCCAGGCTGGCGCAGCTCGAAGGCAAGCCGGACCTGATCGTCGTCGCGGCCGGCGTGCTGGCGCGATTGGAGAAGAGCGCCATCGACGTCGAGGCCAGGATGGAAGGCAAGCCGACGGTGAAGCTGGCCATCGGCAAGGAGGGCTTTCAGTACCTGCTCCGCCGTGACATCGGCGACACCAACGACACCGCGAACGTGATTCGACTGATTCGCGATACCGCGCGCGGCGACGACACGATGCTTGCCGCCTTCGCGGCTCGCCGCTACGCCGAGTTCGGCGGCGGCGTGGCGTTGATGGGAACCGCGATGGATTGCGCATCGGGGACGTCGCCGGAACGCATCGCGCGCATCAACCGGGAGATTCCTGGGAGCCTGCTTGGCGTGATGACGAACTTTCCGTTCCCGCAGGTGTGCGACGTGCTGAAACTTCAGGCGCTGCCCGACAGCTTCCGCAAGCCGATTGCGTCCAGCCTTCCGACCCTGTTCATCAGCGGCGCACTCGATTCGAATACGCCGCCGTATCAGGCTGAAGAGGTGCGGTGGGGATTTCCGAACAGCGTCCACGTGATCGTCGAGAACGCCGGCCACGAGAGCACGCTGAACCTGCCAGAGACGCGAAAGCTGATGGTGGAGTTTCTGAAGGGGATGGATGTGAGCGGCCGACGCATCGTCGCGCCGTCGGCACGAAGTCGACCAGCTCGCC
>JALDXK010000570.1:0-4358 GCA_032155105.1 Acidobacteriota bacterium | reverse complement strand
GACTCGTCTTCCTGGCACGTGCGGGATGCGTCCAAACCAAGATCATGCGCGTTCGCTTTGATGCCGCGCTGAAGGCGCTAGGCCTTCCGTCCGACTACCAATTCATCGACGCCGACACCTTAGCAGAATCAGATCCCCGCGGCGGGTACGGTACGCCCACCGTGCTGTATGACGGGCACGACCTGTTCGACATGCCGGAGCCCTCCGTACCGCATCCGCCGGCGACTTGACGGCTTTACCCGGACGGAGTTCCGTCCACCGAAGCGATCGAAGCGAAGTTGAAGCTCGTGCTGCGTCAGTCGGCGGCTGGTACGGACTGACCGCAATAGTTCGGTGGTGAGTTCGTAAGTTTTCGGACGGACCACGCGTTCAGAAGTACGCAGCAATCTCCGAATCACGTTGCTGCTGCGGCAACACTTGTCGCTGCGCATCCGCCTGCGCCTCCGAAGGTTCGGTGCGACCTCAACGGTCCCGCTCGACCGACTCTCCGATTCTGGGTCTTGGCTGACCTGCGATGGCAAGCCATCCGGGCCAGTCCACCTACAAGCCTAACTCTCGCTTTCATACCTGATGCGGTTCTTCGCCCGCAGGACGCCGGCGGGAGCTCGCGCGTAGGGACTGCGATACATCGCCCTGTTCGGAAGAGTCATGTCAAGAATTGCCCAACGCCGGATAGCGAAGGAAGAGCCGGGCGAGGCGCGGAAGAACCGCGGCCCGGAGCCGGTCGATGACGTTGAGCGGCAGTTCCTCGAGCCCGTTGCACGCTACCTCGTTATCCTGCAAGAATGGTCTCGGGAACGTCTTTCTGACGACACTGGCAACGTTCCGGAATCTGAACAGCCATGAAAAGTCGCGCCCGCCAGCAAACAGCCGCGAAGCCCCAATCCCGACGCACGGCTGTCATGTACGTTCGTGTTTCATCCAAAGAGCAAGAGCAAGGTTTCTCGATCCCTGCACAGCGGCAACTACTGACTGAGTACGCGAATCGCGAAAGCATTCACGTCGTCCAAGAGTTCGAGGACGTCGAGACGGCGAAACGGGCTGGCCGAACCTCGTTCGGCGAGATGGTCGACTTTCTTCGTAACAATCAAGCGACGTGTCGAACCTTGTTGGTAGAGAAGACCGATCGTCTCTATCGCAACATCAAAGACTGGGTGACGATTGACGAGCTCGGCATCGAAGTCCATTTCGTCAAGGAAGCTGTGGTGCTCTCGGACGACTCCCGGTCATCCGAGAAATTCATGCACGGCATCAAGGTCCTGATGGCGAAGAACTACATCGACAACCTTGGCGAAGAAGTTCGCAAAGGGATGATCGAGAAAGCCAGGCAGGGCCACTGGCCCACCGTCGCGCCGGTGGGTTACCAGAACAATCTCGCAACGCATCGAATTGAGCCGGATCCTGATCGCGCTCCGCTCGTTCTCAAGCTCTTTGAGTGGTACGCCTCTGGTGAATACTCGCTCAAGGCTCTGACCAGGAAAGCGGCCGCTGCTGGGCTCACTAACAGAACCGGTGGCACTCCGCTAGTCAAAGCGAAGATTCACCAGCTGTTGCAGAATCCCATCTACTACGGCGAGTTTTACTGGCTCGATCAACTCCATCAAGGACTTCACAAGCCGATCATCTCGCGGGATCTGTTCGCGCGAGTTCAGGAAGTGTTCGCCTCCGCCAATCGTCCGCGTCAGACCAAGCGGCAACACGCGTTCGCCGGGCTCGTAACGTGCGCCCGATGCGGCTGCGCGTTCACGGCGGAGATCAAGAAGGGGCAGTACATTTACTACCACTGCACGGGCCATCGAGGTCCATGCGGCAATACCTATGTGCGCGAAGAGGAACTGGCCCGTCAGTTCGGAGAGGTCCTGAAACAGATCAGCATCCCAAACGAACTGGCCGGCAAGCTGGCGACGGTCCTTCGGGAAAGCCAAGCCGACAAGGAGAAGTTCGTCCGGACGTCGATGCTGCGGTTACAGCAGCAACAGATGCTGCTGCGGTCCAAACTCGATCGGGTGTACGAGGACCGATTGAGTGGCGCGATCCCGGACGACCTGTGGACCTCGAAGTCGGCGGAGCTGCAAGAGGAACTTCGGCGAGTGCGCGGCCAGATGGAGCGCCACGAGGGCGCGAGTCAGGTCTATGAGACCGCGGGGCTCCAGATTCTAGAACTCGCGCAAAGTGCCTATTCCTCGTATGTTACGAAAAATCCGCGCGAACAGGCGCGTCTCGTGAAAACCGTCGTATCGAACTCCACTTTCGATCGCGGAAGTCTTTCTCCTACTTACATTAAGCCGTTCGACACGCTCGCGCATGGCGGCAAAACTGGAGATTGGCTCCTCGGGCTGGACTCGAACCAGCAACCCTCCGGTTAACAGCCGGATGCTCTGCCATTGAGCTACCGAGGAATGGTGGGCCTGACCGGCGCAGCGCGCACGGGCAAGACACTTATCGTAGAACAGAACCTCAGCCCTTGCCAAGTCGCCTTCCGAGTGCGGCGACACAGGTTGCATGGCATTTCTTGCCGCGTCGGCGGCGCGTCGGCGTCGCAGTTCCCGCGAACATCTCAGGCGCGTCGATTCGTTCCAGGCCCATTTTCGCCCGGCATATGGCGTGCACCTCATCAGACACATCCACGGAGGTTCACCATGCCCGATACCCCGTCACGACCCACACCTGAAGACGACGGCTACAAGGAATTCGCACGGAAGATGTTGCTGTTTGAAGAGGGACCGACCACGACCAACTTCCAGCAGCTTGTCGACAGCGGGGTGGCAATGCCGCCACCCGATGCGATCGCTGACGCCGACCTCACTACGAAGTTATGGGAAGTCCTGCACGGACTCTCGCAGTTGCGAGTCTATCTCGACGAGACCGATCACTTGAGTGACCGGGAGCTCTACACCACGCTATGGAACGACGTCCTCCGCACGGAAGTTCCCGCCATCGACGAGATCGGGTTCAACGCGCGCGTACAACTGCTCTCAACCGGGGGCGAGCCCGAGACGACCCTGTACCTGAAGTACTTCGCCGACCGGCAATGGCGCGACGACTGGCTCAAGGAGTTTCCCGACATCGAGATGCCCGATCACGAAGACCCACCTTACGACCGCGATCGACTGATGCCGCGTCCCGCGGATGAACAAGGCCCAGAGGCGTTGGCGTGGCTCCGGGCGAATCACCATGTCAGCGCGTTGGCGACAAACCGGTTCTCAACCACGGCCGACGCAGTGGCGTTCGTCGAGCAGTTGTACTCCGCCGGCGCCGCGGAGGTGCGCATCGACAACATCATGATGCTGCCAAACGACAATTGGGCGCCCTATGCCGACACCTTGATCGTCGATCTACCAAAGGACGGCTCCAAACGCCGTGCGTTGCTCGAACTCATCGAGCACGTGGGCACGCCAGACGAGGACGGTGGCGGCGACCACCCGGTATTCGACGCCGGGCAGACATCGATCCGGCTGTGGTGGGATTGATGCCAACCCGGACGCATCACGACGTTGCTATGCGAGCAGGCCGCGGCGATGCGCGGCGGCGACCGCTTCACGCTGCCCCGCCGCCCCCATCGTTGCAAACAGCCCCTTCAACAGCGCCTCGATCTCGTGTGCGCTGATCCCGAGAACGGCGGCGACCTCCGCCGTCGAATGTCCGCGCGCCAGTAGTTCGAGGGCGTGGCGCTCCCTCGGCGTGATGTGCAGCGTCATGTCGCTACTCTCGCTCGAAGAACGGTGGCGGCTCGATGCCGAGGCTCCGCAGATAGACGTAGCCTTGCCAGCGGAGGCGGCGATGGCCCTGCCAGTGATCGAGCAGTGCGGAGACGGAGACGGCGACTGGCGATGAGGAAGCGGCGGCGGAGATGGACATGAGCCCTCCAGTCCGTGGCGTGAATCGCGCCCGGTACAATGCGCAAGGCTACCGGGAATTGCGGACAGGGAGTGTCCGCAATAATCGCGTATCCTCGGCCGATGCTGAAGACGTCGGCCCGGGCCCTCCGACTGCTCTCGATGCTGCAGGTGCGCCGCGAGTGGTCGGGCGAGGAGCTCAGCCGGCGTCTGGGCGTGGACGTCCGCACCATCCGCCGCGACGTCGATCGGCTGCGCGAGCTTGGCTACGTGATCGAGGCCTCAGCCGGCCCCGGGGGTGGGTATCGCCTCGGCGCCGGCACCGCCACACCGCCGCTCCTCCTCGACGATGACGAGGCGGTGGCCGTAGCGGTGGCGCTCGGCGCTGCCGCTGGAACCGCGGCGAACACCGACGAGGTGGCGCTGCGCGTGCTCGCCAAGCTCGATCAGCTGCTGCCCCGCCGCCTGCGCCGGCGGCTGAGCGCGCTGCCGGCGGTGACGGTGTCGCTGGTCAACCCAACA
>JALDXK010000569.1:0-4358 GCA_032155105.1 Acidobacteriota bacterium | reverse complement strand
CCTCCGGCGGGGCGAGACGACCTGACGGGCGAGGACACTGCGATGAACATGGATTCCTGCCCTTCAAGTCGTCTAGGTGAGGCCATCGACCAGGTCATCGCATTCTTCAACGCGAGGAAGCTGGACCTGCCCGACGGCTTCTTCGATCGCAAGACGCAGTTCGTGATCAACGGCGCGCCGTTCGAGACCTTGCTCGGACAGTCGCCGTCGGATCCGTTGGTCCTGATGCTGTCGCGCGGTCCCGCCGGCTTCCGCTTCACCGCCAAAGCATTGCAACACGCGGTGCCCGATGCGCGCCTCGTGCGTGGTGTTGTCGTCACGAGCGGAGAGTCCACGATGACAACGAAGCTGTGGTTGTCGGGGACCTTACGTGGAACCGGCGAGGCGATCCATACGGTGATTCCGGTGACATTGCGTCTGACGCCGGACAAACAGGTGACTGTCGCCGAAGCCGAGGTCGATCCGCTAGCGCTCGACAAGATTCGAGAGGCCCGCCTGCGTTCTTAGGCCGGGAGGGACTGAAGTCCCGCCCCTACGTGCCATGCGATGTGCGCCCGTCGATTCCAGGCGCGCCCGTTCGTCAGTAGGTCAGGAGACTTTCATGCATCTGCTGCTCGCGTTCGTCCTGACCGCCGGCGTCTTCGCCCAGGGCGACCAAACCAATGCCGATCCGCTGTTCGCCAGGTTCGAAGGTACGTGGGCCGGGACGGGAACCGTCCTCAACCAGCCATCGAAGATTTCCATCACCTGGACATGGGAGTTGAGTCGGCAATTTCTGCGACTCTCGTTCAAGAACGAGATGCCGAAGGCCACGTTCGAAGGCCACGCCTACTACCGGCGCACGGGCGACGGCCAGTACCGCGGCATGTGGTTCGACAACTCCGGCATGTTCCGACCGCTCGATGCGAAGCGAGACGCGGAGGCGCTCGTCGCGAAGTGGGGAACGCCCGACACGGAAGAAGGCGAGACGACCTACCGGCTTCTATCAGATTCCGAAATGGAAGTCGTCGATCGCGTGAAATCGAAAGATGGCACGTGGCGCGAATTCGGCCGATCCCGAGTGCGCCGCTAGTGTAGCCACTGCATCAAAACGACATGTAAAGGTGCCAGACCCCTTTACAATTCAGTCCGGATTGATGAAGCGGTAGAGGACGCGGACGATACGGTAGGCCTCGGGCATCGTGGCGCGGCTGAATTCCACGGTGTCTGGCGCCACGAGCTGGATCTCGCTGAACGCCGTCGCTACTTCCGGAATCGTGAAGTTGCGCAACTGCATCCGCACCTTGTAGCCGTTAGGCGCGATAGCGCGCCAGCTTGCTCGATCCCGACACGCTCTCCCGTGCCGCGGCCTCGATCTCCTTGCGCGCTTCCGCGAGCGGACGGCTCTCGACGGCGCGCATGTTGATCGCCCGCTTCACCACCACCCCGCGGACGTTGGGCGTCCACTCCTTCTGCTGCTCGATGGCGACGTCGTCTCCCGTGATCATCACCACCGGCACGCCGTACCACTGCGCCATCATCGTGTTGAGGCCGCCCTCACCCGCGGAGCGCCCGTTCACCTGCACGTCCTTGACCACGCCCGACCCGGTGTGCGCGAACAGGCCGCGCGGCGAATCCGCCTTCGCGTGATAGCCGACGAAGATGACCGCATCGAACGTCTCGTCGAGGCCTTCGACCATGCCGTGACGCTTGAAGCTGTGGCTGATCAGTCGCGCGCGCGGATCGAGATCCTCGGCAAGCAGGTTGCGCTGGCTGCCATGCGAGTCGTTGACCACCACCTCGGTGGCGCCGCCTGCGAACGCGCCGCGAATCGCGGCGTTGGCATCTTCCGCCATCAACTTGCGCGAGCGGCCGTACTCTGCCTGACCGGCGCTGGTCTGGTCGTCGCCGACGATGCCGCTGATGCCTTCCATGTCGACGGAGATGTAGACCTTGCGGGCCTGCGCCTCCGCGCGCGTGCCAAAAACAAACACGAAGGACACGAAGGACACGAAGGACACGAAGAACACATTTTTAAAGGCAAAAGCCATTGGCACCCCCCAAAAGAGCTTCGTGTCTTCGTGCCCTTCGTGTTGAAGGACCGGCGTACTTTACGGGTTCGGTTCCGGCAGCTCCAGTACCGCCCGTACGAAGTCCTGCTCCGGCAGGCCGCCGAGAATCTCGATCGTCTCGTTGACGATCGTCTTCGGCACGCCGGTGACGCGGTACTTCCGGCTCAGGTCCATGAACTCAGTGGCTTCGATGGCATCAGCGGTGATGTTCTTGTTTGCCGCTGCCATCTTGTGTGCGAGGACGACCGCCCTCGGGCAGTGCGGTCACGTGGGTGTGGAGAAGACCTGGATGTGCGTCGGCTTGTCGACCGCCTGGATCCACGTCATGGTCTCCGGCTCGAGGTCGATCTTGCCGGTGCCGGCGACGATGATCGCCTCGACCAGGCCGACGAACTCGTAACCGGTCGGCGCGCCGTAGAGCCGCATGCGCGTGTCGACATCGTCGCTGAGAATGACGATGGCCGGCACCTTGTCGACGTGGTATTTCGCCCTGTCCTCGGTATCGAGCACGAAGCTCTTGTCGACGACGGTGATCTTGTCGTTCAACGCGGCGAGCTCACCAAGGATCTGCCTGGTGATGGTGCCGCTTTCCGAGCCGCCGATGGTCTGGGTAAAGAGGAGGAGCTGAACGCGAAAGTTGATGACGGAGAGGTGTTCCTTGAGTGTTGCCTCGTCCTGCGGCGAAAGAAGTCCCATTCCCGATTATGTGCTCAAAACTTGAAGAGGTCGTCGAAGGCCTTCTTGGCGCCGCTCGGTTCCTTCGGATTGTTGTTCTGGCTTACGGCCGCGGTGGTTTCGCGCTCGAAGGTGGTGCGGATCGAGAAGTGCTGACAGTCGTTGGCGACGTCCTTGGGTGAGACGCGCGCAGGGAGCTTCACGGCGCACTCGAAGCTCGCCGCCGGATCGAAGTTCACGCACTGGATGCACGAGCGCAGGTCGACCCGGCACTTCGGGCAGGTGCTGCGCGACATGACCTGCGGATCAACGATGGTGCCGCAGCGGGTGCAGCGGGCGACCTGTCGCGAGCCCATCATGCGCGGGTTGCGCGCGCCCTCGGAGGAGATGCGCCGCGCTCGCGTTCGGGCTTGTTGCCGCCGCCCTCCGGGCGCGGCCCCTGCGGCTTTCGATCGCGGTCGTCGTCTTGGTAACCGCGCTGCCGGTACTTGCGATCGTCGCTCATGCCTGTAGGATTCCCCGCCTGAAGGCGGGGGCTATGGCTGACGTGGCGCTAACTTTCATAAACAGTCTTTCCACCGACGACAGTCCGCACGATCTTGATGTTCTTGATCTCGTCCGGGTTCACGTCGTGCGGGTCCTTATCGAGCATCGTGAAGTCCGCGAGCTTGCCGGCGGTGATCGAGCCCTTCACGTGTTCCTCGTGCGATGCGTAGGCGCCGTTGATGGTGGCAACCATCAGCGCCTGATCAACCGTGATGCGCTGTTGTGGCCCCCACACGTTACCACTGAAATCCTTGCGCGTGACCATGCTTTGCAGCGCCATCAGCGGCTCGAACGGGCCGGGCCCGTAGTCCGACGCGCCGCCCACGCGGATGCCCGCGTCGATGAAGGACTTGTGCGCGAACATCCAGTTCATCTTGTCCTGGCCGTAGAACTTCCACTTTTCCCCGTGGTAGTGGGCGTAGGTCCAGAACGGCGTGGGGATAACCCCGAGGGCCTTGATGCGCGCGAGCAGCTCGGGATTCACGAGCGAGCAATGCTCGATGCGATTGCGCGGGTCGGGACGCGGCCACTGCGTCTGCACGCGCTCGTAGGCCTTGAGCACCATGTCGATGGTGGTGTCGCCGTTGGCGTGGACCGCGATGCGGAAGTTGTGGCGCCACGCATCCTCGACGGCCTCGTCCACCTCCTGTTGCGTCATGGTGAGGATGCCGTAGTCGGTGGTGCCGACATACGGCGTGCTCATGCGCATCGTCCGTTCCGAGGCGGAGCCGTCGGCCGCGAATTTCACGCCGGTGCAGCGCAGCATGTCGTCGCCGAAGCCGTAGGTGATGCCGGCGGCCTTGAAACCGTTGAACGTGTCGCCACCGCGGACGAGGAAAGCGGCGCGATGCCGCAGCTCGCCAGACTCGCGCGCGTCCTGGTAGGCCAGGATGCTGTCGCGGCCGGCACCCGCGTCGTGCACGGTGGTGAGACCGGCGGCGGTCAGCAGCTTCGAGATGTGCGCTTTGCCCTGCCGCCCGCGCTCGCGCTGCTGCTCCGGCGTGAAACGCTCGCGCGTGCCGACTCTCGCGAACACGCCGCGCGCCAGCTCGGCGCCGCGCCCGGTCAGCTCGCCGCTCTCGTCGC
>JALDXK010000568.1:0-4380 GCA_032155105.1 Acidobacteriota bacterium | reverse complement strand
AATCTCGAGCCGCTTGTAATGGTTGTAGACCGCGACCGCGAGTTTTTTCTTGGGCAGTTCCTGGCCGATCACGTACTCGTCGAGGAACTTCTTGATCTCGGGTGGGGAGGGCAGCGACGTGCGCGTGCCGCGGCTGTCAAAGCGGTTGTCGTCGGCAATGATGTCATTGCAGACCTCGACACACTCATCGCAGATAAAAACCGTCGGCCCCGCAATTAGTTTGCGGACGTCGTTCTGGTCTTTATTGCAGAACGAGCAGCGCAAAATTTCGCCACCGTCACCGCTTTTTTTAACCATGCCGATATCTCTAGGTTACACCCGTTTCCGAATCACGTCGTCAATAATTCCGTACTCTTTGCCTTGGTCGGGCGACATGATGTAGTCACGTTCCGTATCTTGCTGGATCCGTTTGATGTCCTGCCCCGTGTGCTTCACGAAAATCTCGTTGATCCGCTCGCGCATGCGCAGGATTTCTTTCGCCGCCAGATCAATATCCGTGGCTTGGCCGCCCAGCCCCGACATCCACGGCTGGTGGATCAGGATGCGTGAATTTGGCAGCGAATAGCGCTTCCCCTTCGCGCCCGCCGCGAGCAGCACGGCCGCAATCGATGCCGCCTGGCCGATGCAGATGGTTTGCACGTCGGGACGGATGAACTGCATCGTGTCGTAGATCGCAAACCCGGCCGTAATCGATCCGCCAGGGCTGTTGAGATACAGCTGTATATCGCGATCCGGATCTTCCGCTTCCAGGAACAGCATCTGCGCGATCGCAAGATTCGCTACGCCGTCGTCGATCGGTGTGCCAATAAAGATGATGTTGTCTTTGAGGAGCCGCGAAAAAATGTCGTACGCGCGCTCGCCGCGATTGGTCTGTTCGACCACCATCGGCACCAGTTGGTTCTGGTAGTGGGAGACGCTCATTGTGTCCTTATTATCCTTCCTACTTATCGGCTGGATGGCCATCCGAGTGCAATACCCGGATGGCGGGGGGTGGGGACAGGGCTAAGTGATTGAAAACGCTCAGCCCTTCGTGATCTGGGCCTGTGACAGGACGTGCTGCACGGTCTTTTCGCGCCGCAACCCGGCCGCCAGACGGCCGAGCTCCCCGTCCTTCTGCAGCCTGGCCCTGATGCTCGCCACGCTGTGCCCCGTCTGCTCCGCGTACCGCTGCAGTTCGGCCTCGACATCCTCGTCGCTCACCGTGATGTTGTCGCGCTTCGACACTTCGTCGAGCACGATCGCGGACGCGACGGCTTCGGTGGCCGGCGCACGCTGGCCTTCGCGGAACGCGTTCCAGTCGATGTTGGCCTGGCGCGGATCGATCCGCTGATCCATCAGGCGCCTCGCGAAATCTTCGAGCCGCCGCTCGATCTCGCGATCGACGAGCGATTCCGGCACCGCGAACGGCACGCGCGCGGCGAGCTGCTTCAACACGTCCTGGCGTAGTTGGCGCTCCGACGCGTGCTTCGCTTCGTGCTCGAGATCGTGGCGCACGTGCGCGCGCAGCGCGTCGAGCGATTCGAATTCGCCGAGGTCCTTCGCCAGCTCGTCGTCGAGCGCCGGCACCACGCGGGCCTTGATCTCTTTCAGCGTCACCGTGTAATCAACCGTGCCGCCCGCCAGCTCCGGGATCGCGTAGTCGGCGGGGTAGGTGATGGTGAAGCTCTTGGTCGCGCCCGGCGTCATGCCTATCATCTGAACGTCGAAGCCCGGCGGGTTCGATGGTGCGCCCAGCTCGATGTTCACCTGGTCATGCTTGTCGGGTTCGCCGCGCTTGCCGTCCTTGTCGGTGCCCTGCCGCTCGAGGCTGACGACCACCGTGTGGCCGGCTTCGACGGCGCCGCCTTCAACCGCTTCGAACCGCGCGTTGCGCTCGCGGATCCGCTCGAGCGACTGGTTGACCGCGTCGTCTTCAACGGTCGCCGGCGGCTCTGTCGCCACGATCGTGCTGAGGTCGCCCGGATCGAAACCAGGGACGATGTCGAACGTGGCCTTGAACGTGAGCGGCTTGCCTTCTTCGAGCACCAGCTCCTTGATGTCGGGCGTGCCGATCGGCTCCACGCCTTTTTCCATCAACGCATCGCCGACGGCTTTCGACACCAGGTGCTCAGCGACGTCCTGCATGATCTGCGGCTTGAAGCGCTGGCGGATCACGGTCGACGGCACCTTGCCGGGACGGAAACCGGGGATGCGGGCCGAGCGACCCAGCTTCGCCGCTGCGTGGCCGATGGCTTCGTCCACCACTTCGCTGGGCACTTCAATCGCGAGATCGCGGCGTGTTTCGTTGACGTCGGTGAGGTCTGCCTTCATGGAGTCCAAGAAGATGAATTAGAGCGGAGTCGGAACACTTCAGAGTAGCACGGTTCAGCGAACAGGCGGTTGAGACGGCCTCACCCAATGCGGTGAGTGCACCCGCGCTGCCGCGACAAACTCGGCCGTTTTTTTGACGACTCGGCTGGCTGTGCTTTTGCCTGCTGCACGGCATGAGCATTCTTACGATCAGCGGCTTAGCAGGATACAGGGCCGTCCGGCGTGCGGCCTTCGTGGCATGGACCTGTCTCATGGTCGTGCCCGCAGCTTTCGCACAAGCGCCGCCGCAGGACCCCAAGCCGTCGGTCGAGATCTACGGCTTTGCCATGCTCGACTTCGGCCAGAACTTCAATCAGATCCATCCGAGCTGGTTCGACACCATGCGGCTCACCAAGCTGCCAAAGGTCGAGGAGGAGTTCGGCAAGGACGGCAGCACGTTCGCCGGCGTCAGGCAGTCGCGCCTCGGTGTCCGATCAACGGTGCCCACCGACTTCGGCGATCTGTTCACGATTTTCGAGTTCGAGTTGTTCGGCGTCGGCGTGGACGAGGGCCAGACGACGTTCCGGCTTCGTCATGCCTATGGCGAGCTGGGCGAGTTCGGCGCCGGGCAGTACTGGAGCCCGTTCATGGACATCGACACGTTTCCGAATTCGGTCGAGTATTGGGGACCAACCGGCATGCCGTTGTTCCGCAACGTCCAGGTGCGCTGGATGCCGATCAAGGGGACGTCGCGCCTCACACTGGCGCTCGAGCGTCCGGGTGCGACCGGTGACCCCGGCGTGCTGGCCGATCGCATCGAGATTCAGAACGTCCAGGGGCGTTTTCCGATGCCCGATTTTTCCGGTGAGTACCGGATGGGTGGGTCGAGGGGCTACATCGAAGTGGGGGGCATCCTTCGCTACATGAAGTGGGACGATCAGCTCGACGATCAATTCGACCTGTCGGGCGACGACGTCGGCTGGGGCCTCAACGTGACGTCGAACTTGAAGCTTGGTGACAGCAGCACCGTGAAGCTGGGCGCGCTGTTTGGCGAAGGCATCCAGAACTACATGAACGACTCACCGGTCGACGTCGGCATCGTCGCCAACCCCGGCGATCCTCGCTCGCCGATCAAAGGCGAGGCGGTGCCGATTACCGGCTTCCTGGCCTTCCTGGATCACAACTGGTCGACGGAATTGAGCAGCTCGTTCGGCTATTCGGCGCAGTTCAACGACAACAAGGAAGGTCAGTTGCCGAGCTCTTTCCAGAACGGTCATTACGCGCTCGGCAACCTGCTGTATTCGCCGATCCCGAGCGTGATGGCCGGCGTCGAATTGCAATGGGGGCGCCGCGAGAACTTCACGGACGGCTTCGAAAGTGACGCGGTGAAGATTCAGTTCTCGTTCAGGTATAACTTCTCGGCGAAGATTGGCGGGTAGGGTCCTTCGACTCGCAATCGCCGGACCTGTGGTCCGTCGATTGCTCGCTCAGGACATTCATTGGCTCGCCCCGACACACGCGAGCCAATGAATGCGAAAGGTGGGACTCGAACCCACACAGCCTTTCGGCTACCGGCTCCTAAGGCCGGCGCGTCTGCCAATTCCGCCACTTTCGCGTGCGCAGGCGACCCTGTTGCGAGGTTAGCACACGAAGTTTACTCGCGGCGCGGCCGGATGTTCGACACCACCAGCTCCTCGACCGCGCCGCGCCGGTCGGCCTTCGAGTTCACGGCTCTCCGCGCCGGGACCCGCCAGGACCGCAGCCCTGCGTCACGCGCATCGGCATTGCGCTGATATAACTCGGTGACCTCCGGCGCCGTCGAGTTGCTCAACAGCACGCGCACCTCGCGGCGCGCCAACTCGATCAGCACCTGTTGCAAGCGCCGCTGCTCGGCGTCCCCGAACGTCCGACCGGTGTAGCCGCGGAAGTTCGCGGTGGCGCTCAGCGGCGCGTAGGGCGGATCGAAATAGACGAAGTCACCTGGGCGGGCGTCCTCGAGGACGCGATCGAACGGCGCGTGCCGCACCATCACCTCCGGCCGCGCCAGCTCCTGCGACACGGCCCCCATCCCGCCTTTGACGATCATCCACG
>JALDXK010000567.1:0-4384 GCA_032155105.1 Acidobacteriota bacterium | reverse complement strand
TGAGTATACTCTCGACGTGCGCCCGCGCTTCCACGTTCCGGATGTCACGGCGGCATCCGCACGCGTCGAATTACCGGAGGACGAAGCCGAGCACCTGGTGCGTGTGTTGCGGCTTGGCGTCGGCGACGAGGTCGATGTGTTCGATGGCCGCGGCCGATTGTGGCGCGCCGAGGTGGTGCAGGCCGGCAAGAAGTCTGCGGCGGTGCGGCCGCTACAATCGCTCGAGCCGGCGCCGGAACTGCGCGCGCACATCACGCTGGTGCTCAGCGTGCTCAAGGGCGACAAGATGGATGACGTGGTGCGCGACGCGGTGATGCTCGGCGTGGCGGCGATTCATCCGGTAGTCAGCGAACGCTCGGACGTCAGCATGGTGGCGATGGCGCGCAGCAATCGCATCGCGCGCTGGGAGCGCATCGCGGTGGCGTCGGCCAAGCAGTGCGGCCGGGCCGTGGTGCCGCCGGTGCATGCGGCCACGCCTCTCGACTGGTATTGGAGCGAGCCCACCCGCGCCGCACGAATCCTTTGCGTGGAGCCATCGGCCCCGCTGGGCGACACCGTGACCGTGCAGGCCGTGCGCCCGGCAGACGCCGTGCACCTGATGATCGGCCCGGAAGGCGGATGGTCGGTGACGGAAATCGCGGCGGCACACGATTCTGGGGCTATCCTGATGTCGCTCGGCGGCCGCACGCTCCGTGCGGACGCGGTGCCGATCGTCGCGTTGACGGCGTTGCTTACTGCGTGGGGTGAACTGTGATGAAGAACGGTCTTGGGACTTGCTTGGGCGCCGTAGCTTCAGCGAAGGCGGCGGGCTTGGGGCTTGGGGCTTGGGGCTTGGGTGTTGGGGTGCTCACAGTTTTCGTGATCACATCAGCGACACCTTCCGTGATTGCGCAGGAGCGGCTGCCGGATCCGGTCGCGACGTTTTCGATTCTCGGCTACGACCCCGATACCGGCGAAGTCGGCGGCGCGGTGCAGTCGCGCGTGTTCACGCTTACCGGCGTACTCACGGCCGATGCCGATGCCGGCATCGTGGCCACGCAGGCGATTGTGGACGTGAGCTACGGCCCGAAAGGCATTGCGCTGCTCAAGGCCGGCATGAAACCAGACGCGATCCTCAAGGCGATCTGGGAGAGCGATCCCGATCCGTTTCCGGATCGCTGGACCAAGCAGGGCCGCCAGTTCGCGGTGATGAACCTGAAGGGCGAGGCGGCCACGTTCACCGGGCCGAAGGCCACCGAATGGGCGGGCGGCAAGCTGGGCAAGTATTCCGCCGCGCAAGGCAACATTCTCGCGGGGCCGCAAGTCGTGGACGCGATGATCAAGGCGTTCGAGGAGACCAAAGGCCATCTGTCGATGCGACTGATGGCCGCGCTCGAAGCCGGCCAGGCCGCCGGCGGCGACAAGCGCGGCATGCAGGCAGCGTCGATGGTGATCGTCAAGAAAGGGGGCGGCGTGTGGTTGAACAACGACACGGTGTTGCGGTTCCAGGTCGACGACCAGGAGAATCCGTACAAGGAACTGCGGCGCGTGGTGGAAAACTGGAACGCCGCGAGAGCGAAGGGGAACCTCGGGCCGGTGAAACCGAAACAGTAACGCGCCGGGGAAGGTACTGCTTGCCGGGGAGGGCACATCATGCCGGGAGACAACACTTGCCGGGGTGGCAACTCTTGCCGTCAGTTCTGACGGTCTGCAAGTAAAACGGTGCAACGCTGAGCCGTCCTGCCCGCGGCGTTCGGTCGACCCCTTAAGCCGGCCCGGCCGGATGCCGAAAGGGTGCGCTAGAGGCACCCAATGGAGTCCGACCCGCAGCAGATGCGGCACTACGAGGCGCTGGCGAACTCGACGGAAGGACCGCTGGGGCAGGTGTATCGATTGCTCTCGCGGCCGCGCATGCACTACGGCGGCGCCGAGGAGGCGTGCCAGCAATTGATCATCTCGCTCGAGATCGCGACCTCGCCCGAGGAACTCGACGACGTCCGCACCGCGATCGAGGCCTTCGAGCACGGCGGCTGGGGCATGTTTGCCGCCAAACTGCGGCCGGCACTGGCCGCAGCGGAGGCGCGGTTAGACTAAGCCCACGATGGACGGTCGTGAGTTTCGCAGCCTGCTGGCCCACATGGAGTGGGCCGATGCCCACACCTGGCGCGCGGCGCGCGCTGTTCCTGCCGCACACACCGATGAGCGTTTGCGATGGCTGTTCCATCACGTCCATCTGGTGCAGCACGTCTACCTGCAGGCGTGGCGCGGCGATCCATTTGTCGTCACGGAGCTGTCGGCATATCCCGACCTGGACGCGATTGACGCGTGGGCGCGGCCGTACTATCCACGGGTGGCGGCGTTTGCGAAGTCCGTGGATGACACCAGGTTCGGCGCGGAGATGAAGTACCCGTGGGAACCGTTGATCGCCGAGCAGTTCGGTGTCGTTCGATCAACGACGTTGAGTGAAAGTGCGTGGCAGGTGTTTGCGCACACCACGTATCACCGCGGACAGGTGGCGACGCGCGTTCGCGAGCTTGGTGGAGAGCCGCCGCTCGTCGATTTCCTGGTGTGGGTGTGGTCGGGCAGGCCGGCGCCGCAATGGTGATCGGGCGCACCCATCGACAGCGCCGCGTACCAGCGTGTTCTATTTCCAGGTGAACGTGAAGATCCGCGCTGTCGGATGCGTGTGCTCCGGCCGATCGAGGTGGTCGACCTTGTAGCGATCGGGCACCGACGACCAGCCGTTGTAGACGGCGCCGCCGAAGAAGTAGCGCTCCTGCTCCGTCTTGAGCTGGGCCTCGAGCGCCGTTGGCGAGAACAAATCATAGGAGCGCTGCGGCGCGGTGCGCGAGGTGCGATCAGCGGCGGGCACGTGCTCCAGCAATCCGTCGCCGTCGACGTCGGCGCGGATCCAGTCCACGCGCAGCAGCCGATGATAGGTGCGATCAGTGATCATGGACGTGAGCTGCCCGTTGAACTTGTCGATCAGCGCCCGTGCGTCGGGCAGGGTCCGCCGTACTGCCAGGTAGAGCGGCCGAGTGAGCAGCGGCGTGGTGCCGATCTGCAGCCGCGTGCGCGCTTCCTCCGGATAGTTGTCGACGAGGTACTGCACGACGAGCTGGTCCATCAGGACGTACTCTACTGACTGCTTGAGCAGCAGCGCGATGCTGTTCTCCTCGCTGGTCGAGCGCACGAACACCGGGCCGGCCGCCTCGATGTCGCCGTAGGCGTAGCCCGCCACAATGGCGACGCGCTTGCCCTTGAGATCGGCGAGCGATGTCGCCGCCACGTCGCCGCCGCGGCGCGCGACGAGGACCAGCCGATTCTCCAGGTACGGCTCCGAGAACAACAGCACCTGCTCCCGTTCCTTGTCGCGCCACGCTGCCGGGCTGCCGTCAAAAGGACCGTTGAGCAGCGCCTGGGTGAACTGCGCACTCTCGACGAAGGCCGTGATCGCGACGATGCCCATGCGATCGAACGCGTTCTCGACGAGATCGTTGGCGAAGCGGGGTTGCCCGGGCTGATTCGTGAAAGGTGTCCAGATGGTGGACACCAACCGAAGTTCGCGCTTTTGCGCGTTGGCCGCCAGCGTGGCCGCGAACAATGCCAGGAGGAGTAGCGCCCTCACCGCGGAAATACGCTGCATAGTGGGAGGGTACTACTTCGATTCCGGCATAGCCCACTGTGAGAACTGACAGATTCTGATACGGCTTGGTTAGCCCGGCGACCTCAGCAGCACGGCTATCCAGCTGTCTTCGGTGAGGCGCGATCGCTCGGTAAAACCACCGAACGCGCGCAGCACTCCGTCGACTTCGGTGGGGTCGAAGCCACTAAGGATCAGCTGGCCGCCAGCGACGACCAGCGATGCGATGACCGGGGCAGAGGAGATCAACATCCCGGCCGTGAGGTTCGCGAGCACGAGTTGCGCCGGGGCCGGCGGCTCCGTGCGGAAATCACCGACCTGAAAAGTGATCGTGTCGGGAAGCGTGTTGAGCCGCGCGCTGGTTTCGGCCGAGTTGATTGCGTCGTGATCGATGTCGACGCCGAGCACGCGCCGCGCGCCACCGAGCGCCACGGCCATGGCCAACACGCCGGAACCGGTTCCGAGATCGAGCACGGTGCTATCGCTGACGTCGATCTCGCTGAGCAGCCGCAGGCACATGCGCGTGGTCGCGTGATGGCCCGTGCCGAAACCCATCGATGGCTCGATCACGATCACCGTGGCATCGGCAGGCTCCTGCGGCAGATCCCACGGCGGCGCCACGATGAAATTCCCGGCGCGTACGGCGGTGAGCGATTGCTGCGATCGGGCGGCCCAGTCCTCATCAGGCAGGTCCGGAAGATCTTCTCCAAGGAGCAGCGCACCTTCTACGACGCCCATGCCCCCGAGGGTCTCGGGCTGAAG
>JALDXK010000566.1:0-4388 GCA_032155105.1 Acidobacteriota bacterium | reverse complement strand
GCGAAGGATGGTGGCCAGGGACGGAATCGAACCGCCGACACTGCGATTTTCAGTCGCATGCTCTACCAACTGAGCTACCTGGCCGGTAGGAGAGACCTCTGAGTATATCGCGGCCGTTTTTAACGGTGCAAGCGCGCACGCCAGCAGGCCAAAAAAAAACGGGAGATGAGGAGGCGCTCCTCCTCATCTCCCGTGCTGGGGTGAGCCGGTAGTTCGTTAGAAGCGCAGGCCGAACGCGCCGAAGTAGGTGCGGCCTCCGGTGAGGCCCGGACGCGGACGCGCGTAGTGCGCCGTCGACGTGCCCGTCCCGAACCGCGCGCCCTTGAGGTATCCAGTGGGCAGACCGTTCGCATCGAGCGCGCTCGTCGGGTCCGCGGTCAGCGCCGTGTCCCAACCGATCAACTTGTCGTTGTTCATCACGTTGAGAACTTCGACCTTCAGCCACGGCTTCAGCGTGCGCCACACCGGGATCTGATACGTCGCCGCCAAGTCGACGAGACCGTAGCCGGCGAATTCTTCGCTGCCACGCTCGTCGAAGAACAGCGTCTGCGAGCCGTTGGTGCCGGAGCCCGGCAGCCGGGCATAACCCGGGTTATGCGAGCGCTGCGCCGCGCTGAGCGGCACGCTGTTGGCCACCAGGCTGTAGGTGAGCGCCGAGTTGTAGCGCCACATCGGGGTGATGTCGAACGCGCCGAAGCGGCCGACGTTCACCAGGTACGTCGTCCACGCGCGCACCTTGTGCCGCTGGAAATCGTCGAGCCGTCCCATCGGGAAGTTGCGGTTCGCCACCAGCATCTCCGGATAATCGCCGAGCACCGAGGGCGAGCCAGGCGCGTTGGCCGCTTCACCTTCGTAGTTGCCCTCGTTCTTCAGCTGCACCGTCCACTGCGCTGCCGCCGACCAGTTGCCGCGGATCTGGTAGTTGCTCACCAGCTCGAGGCCCTGGTAGTTGCGTACCGCATCGTCGCTGTTGCGGTAGTAGACGTTGTCGAACGTGCCGTAGGTGACGCCATCCTGCGCGACCGTGGTCTTGCCGGCGGCCGTCGGATCGTCGATGAACGACTCGACCAGCCCCGTGGCCTTGCGCCACACATACATCGCGCGGACCGCGCCCTTGTTGCCGAGCGCCTGTGCGGCCGACAGCGTGAACTCACGTGTCAGCGGCGACTCGAGCTGTTCGTCGAGGAAGATGTTCGCCGTCGGGAACGAGCCCGAGACGATCGAGTAGTTCGAGAGGTCGTAGGCCGGCGCGAAATCGTAGCCCTGGCCGGCGGGACCGTTGTAGACGCTGGTGACGCGGCCCGAATTGGCAACCGGCGTGTTGCGCCCGAAGATGCTCGAGGTGTAACGGCCGGAGTAGTGCGCGTAGGACGCGCCCACCGTGGTGTTGCCATCTTCGCGAACCTGGTAGGACGCCGCGAGGCGGGGCACGATTGAGCCGGCATCCACCGACGGCGCGCCACCGGTGGCGTCGCTCGAGACCTGCTCCATGCGGAGGCCGAGGTCGAGTGTCAGGCGCGACAGCGTCCAGCGATCCTGCAAGTAGAGCGCGGTGGTCGTGATGTCAAGCTCCGCGCCGCGCGTGGGCAACGTGTTGCCCACCGAGGTCGAGCCCGGGATCCACACCGGCACCACGCGGCCGCTGGCATCGGTCAAGGGCTTCCCGGCCGTGCTCGCGTAATCGGTGTTGAACAGGTAACCCGTGGACGACTGCGAGTTGCCGCCGCGCAGGACGAGCGAGAACACTTCGAAGCCGGCCTTCAGCTCGTGCGTGCCCAGCCCGGGACGCGAGCTGAAGTACGACACGCTGCCGGTGACCTGGTTGTTGTCGCGATCTTCCGGATCGGTGCGATCGAAGTAGAGCGGGCCGAAGTGCAGCCCACCCGGCGACACGCGGCCGATGGTCAGGAACGGGGAATCCTGCAGCCGCGTGCTGGTGTTGCCGAAGCGCGGGTGGTTGGTCTTGCGCGAGTACTGCGCGGTGGCGAAGAAGCGGCCGGCCATCACGCCGTTCCAGTTGCCGACGAACAGGTCGCCCGGCGTGCTCGTGCGGTCGCCCGCCGTGGGGTCGATCGTGATCGGGATCGACGGCGCGAACTTCTCCTGCGTGCGATCGAGATACTGCACCTGCACCGTGTGGTTGGCGAACGGCGTGGCCGTGACCTTCAGATCCCAGCGCTGCTGCTCGTCGGTCTGCGCGAATGGCGCCGCCGTCTGGGCAAGCGTGAGGCTGGTGTTGCTGGACTGCGAGCGACCCGAGAAGAAGAACCACGCGCGATCACGGCGCAGCGGGCCGCCGAAGGTACCCTCGTAATAGCGGTCCATCTTGCTCTGCCGCTGCTGGCCGGACGCGTTCTCGAACGGCGTTTCGTCGCTCCACGCCGCGTTGGAGAGGTTGCTGCGAATGCTGCCGGAGAAGAGGTTGCCGCCGCGCTTGGTGACCGCGTTCACGACGCCGCCAGAGAATCGGCCGTACTCCGCCGACACCGCCGACGTGAGCACGCGCGTCTCTTCAATCGCCTCTTCGACGAACAGGTCGTCAGGGCGAGCGAACAGGTTGTCGCCGATGTCCACGCCGTCGAGCAGGAACACGTTGTCATAGGCGACGGCGCCCGAGATGGCGACCTGGTTGACGTTCGGCGTGTTGTTGGTGAGCCCCGGCGCCAGCTCGGCCACCAGCGACGGCGTGCGGCCCGTCGGCAGTTTGTCGAGGTCGGTGGTGCGCAGCGTCGAACCGCCGGCGCGCTCGGTCAGCAGCGAGGGCGTCGCCGCAGTCACCGTGACCGCCTCGCTCACCCCCGCGGGCTGCATCGTGACATTCAATCTCTCAATCGCGCCGACACCCGTACGCACGGTGCTGGTGACGGCCTGGAATCCGTCGAACTCTAACCGGATCGTGTATTCGCCCGGCGTCAGGCCTTGCAGCAGGTACGCGCCGGCCTCATCCGACACCGTGACGCGAGGACCTTGCAGTGCCGGTGACTCGGCGCGCACCGTCACCCCGGCGACAACGGAGCCGGTGACGTCGCGGACGACGCCGCTGACCGAACCCGTCTGCACACCCTGGGCTCCGGAAGGGGAGGACAGCAGAAGGACGCAGAATGCGGCGAAGACGCCGCTGACCAAGCGAGACATGTGAGACTCCATCGTTGACGGTTGGTAGCTTGGGAGCTGACGGAAGGATAACCCATCCATATGACAATAGCGACACTTAAAGTGTCTAAAGAGTCATATGTTGTCTTTATTTGTGACTAGTGGCGTGACGAATGTCAGCTTTAGGACATTCTGCGGCGACCACCAATGACGAACCACGCAATGGTGAAACCCAGCAGCGCACCGGCGAGGACGTCGGTGGGCCAGTGCATGGTCAGATAGATCCGCGAGGCGATGACGAGCGCGGCCAGCGGCCACAGCACCCAGCCGGCGAGCGGCACCATTCGGGTGCCCGCCAGCGCGCCGGCGGCAGCCATCGCTGCGTGCCCCGATGGGAACGACCGGCTATGTGGCCGCGCGTTGATCAGCGTCACCTCGATCACCTCGAAGGGCCGCGGCCGTCCGACGAGCGGCTTCACCACGTCGTCGACGATCACGAACGCCAGCGCCACGGCGAGCCAGAGACGCCACATGGCTTTTGTATGGGCAGGGAAGATGCCGGCAATCGAGCCGAAGATGATCCAGATGAATCCACCGGCGCCGAGCGCGCTGGCCAGGATCATGACCTCATCGAGCCATGGGCGGCGCTGGGCGACGAGCGCTTGTAGTAATTCGGCTTCCCACTGTAGCGTCACGCTATACTTCGAACCTCATTCAAAGGAGTTTGCCACGAAGACCGCCCCCACGCGTCCTCGTCTCTTGATCGTCGATGACAGCCCCGTCGCCCTTGCGTTCCTCGAGGCGATCTTCAAGGGGGCGTACTTCGAGGTCGAAACCGCCGGCACCGGACAGGAAGGTGTTGACAAGGCGCTTCGCCTCGAGCCCGATCTCGTGGTCACCGACGGCCTGATGCCGGATGTCGATGGCTTCGAGCTGATTCGCCGCCTGAAAGCCAACCACGCCACTGCCGACATTCCCGTCGTGATGCTGACGTCGGGCGACTTCCGCGACAGCGAATACACCAGCAGGGTTCCTCAGTCAAAGCCATTCTCGACATGCGATTCAAACGACCCTGAGCGGCTAGTTTGTGTCCATTGTTGAGACTTAGATCTCAAAAATGACCGTCTCAGCGTAATCTATTGACGTTGAAGGCTTTGTTTGGTACTATGCGCCCGTTGTTGTTGCAGAACGAAACATTTCGCGCCTGATTGCAATACTGTTCCTGGTCGTAAGTAGTTGTATTTGAAAAGCTTAGTCCTGCTGAGGTTCTGGCAGGCTTAATGCTTAGCACTCGA
>JALDXK010000565.1:0-4397 GCA_032155105.1 Acidobacteriota bacterium | reverse complement strand
TATTCCTAGCTCCATCGAGCAACCCGGCATGATCGGGGGAGATTTTCGACCCTGGCTGGTCACCGCAGCCTGAGCGAGAAGGAACATGACTGGCCAAACAACGGCCATTTGCATACGCCAGGTCAAATGGAACCGTCCGAAATGTGTATACAGATTTCGGACAAACCTCAGCGTTGCTTCACGACGGTCTCCGCGTCACTCCCAGTAGCACGGGGGACCATCATCAGTCGACTGCCGCCAAGCGGTAAGATGAGCAACCTCATCTAACCTGTGCGGGACCGTCGTTTTGGGCCATGTTGGCGCAGGACCTTTCGGAGCACGGGAGCTTATGACGATGACCCTCGCCGCCTCGGTGAGCGTGGTTGCCCTTCTGACGGCGACGATTGCCGCCCTGCTCGTCCAGCGGAGGGCGTTGCGCAAGAGCGAGGCATTCTTTCGCCATCTCGCCGACGACGTGCCCATGATCATGTGGACGGCCCGATCGGATACGACACTCGACTATCTCAACAAGTTTTGTGTCGAGTTCACAGGCCTGCCGCTGAAACAGCTGTCGGATGAAGGTTGGTTGAGCGCGGTCCATCCCGACGATCTTGATCGCATCCAGCAGATCTATGTTCCTGCCGTCCAAGCTCGCCAGCGGTTCGTGATGGAGTACCGCCTGCGGCGCGCGGACGGGGTCTACCGATGGGTCTTGGATACCGGCATCCCGAAGCATGAACCGGACGGTACATACACGGGCTACGTCGGCTGCAGCTTCGATATCACCGAGCGCAAAGCAGCCGAGGAAGCACTCCACGAGAGTCATCGAGACGTTCAGCGCCTGGCTGGCCGCTTGATCGAAGCGCAGGATGTCGAGCGGGCACGGATTGCCCGCGACTTGCACGACGACGTCAGCCAGCAATTGGCTGGCGTGTCCATCGCGTTCAGCGGTCTCAAGCAACGGTTGACGGCCTATCAGGTCAGTGAGGATCTACAACAGGAACTGACGGAGCTCCAGCAGCAGACGCTGACGCTCGCGCGCAGCGTTCGACACCTCTCTCACGATCTCCATCCAACCGTGCTGCAGCATTTGGGCCTCGTCAAGGGGTTGACGTCCTACTGTGGCGAGCTCGAGCGCACCCACGGGCTGGCGATGAAGTGTACCGCCGAGGGAGATTTCGCGGGCATGACCCCGGACGCAGCGCTCTGCGTCTATCGGATCGCTCAGGAAGCGCTGCGCAACGTCGTCGCGCATGCGGGCGCCAGCCGGGCGGAGGTGCGGCTTCTCCAGGATGGACAGCAGGCGGACATCTCGATCACGGATGATGGTCGGGGCTTCGATGAAACGGATCACTTCGATCAGGGCAAGGGTCTCGGGCTCATCAGCATCTCCGAGCGGGCCAAGCTCGCTGGGGGGCGCGTCAGGATCGAGTCGAGACCCAATCAGGGGACACGGGTGGAGGCCACGATTCCGATGAACGCGCGCGTGACAACGACTGCCGGCTCCGGACTGAAAGGACAGGTCGCATGAGTCGACGACAGACCGTTCTCCTCGCTGACGATCACACGATCGTCACCGAAGGCCTGTCGAGAATCCTGCGTGAGGCGAATTTCGAGGTCGTCGGCGCGGTCCGCGACGGGCAGCAGTTGATCGACGCAGCCGTACGGTTTCGGCCCGACGTCATCATCACGGATCTCTCCATGCCCGGGCTCACCGGGCTCGACGTGCTCGCGCGTCTCAAGACCGAGCGCCTCCCGACCAAAGTCATCGTGCTCACGATGCACCACGATGCCGACTTGGCGAGTGATGCTATTCGCGGAGGAGCCTCGGGTTTTCTCCTGAAGGAATCTGCGGGCGACGAACTTCTGGCTGCCGTTCGACACGCGCTCGACGGGAAGGTCTACATCACGCCGACCGTGACCAAGGACGTCATGGAGCGCATGACCGGTACCGCCAAGGCGAGGGAACCGCAGTTGACGCCACGACAGCGCGATATCCTGCGGCTGATTGTCAAGGGCCAGCGGATGAAAGAGATCGCGGCGAACCTCGGTCTCTCGACGCGGACCGTCGAGGGCCACAAGTACGAGATGATGGAGACCCTCGGGGTGACGTCTACCGCCGAACTCGTGAGGTACGCCATCGACCGTCGGCTGCATGTGGACTGATCGCTCGCCGCGGCGACAGCGACTCCCGTAAATCATGCCACGGTCAGTCTCGCGACTGACGGCGATGAGGTCGTCCTGCGAATCGTTGATCGGGGAACGGGGTTCGACACGCGAGTGAGACGTTCCACACACAGCCTCGGGCTGATCAGCATGCAAGAGCGCGCTCGGCTAGTCAACGCACGGTTGCTGGTCTGTTCGACACCGGGAGAGGGCACGGTGGTCGAGGCCCGTGCGCCCGTCACGCAGTCAGTCACGTGCACGTCTGCGTAGCTGCCGTGTTCGCGAACAACCACGAATCGTCTCGGAGCGCTCGCTCAAGACACGGACCTGCAGGTTCTGCCGAGCCTGACGTCTCGCTGTCGGGTGTGCGTCCTCGAGTCCTGCTGGTCGACGACTAACGCGCCACTATTGACCGCTCTGACGCGGCTGCTCGGGTTGTCGTACGTCGTCGTCGGCGCGGTTCGTACCGGCACTCAGGCGCTCGAGTGCGCCTACTGACCGCTATTGACACGGCGCTGGCCGCGCCATCTCGCGGGTCCTGATGATCCCCGTACTTTTTCGCCCCCCTCCTTCCCGTACTTCTGCTCTCCCTCCTTCCATGGCACCGCAATGAGAATTCCGGTTGCTGGACGATGAAACACGATGCAGCTCCCACGAGTATTGCTGGCCGAAGACCACGCGCCAACAGCGGAACGGCTGCGCAAGCTGCTGCGCGCAGAGTTCGACGTGATTGCGTGGGTCGCCAACGGAGCGGACCTGGTGGACGAAGTGGCGCGGCTCGCGCCCGATGTCACGGTGGCAGATATCGCCATGCCTCGCCTGGACGGCATCGAGGCTGCCACGCTGATCCGACGCGACAACCCGAACGCCAGGATCGTGCTCGTGACCGTGCATACCGAACCGATGCTGCTGGAGGCGGGCCTGGCCGCCGGGGCGCTGGGGTACGTGCTGAAAGACACTGCTGGTGACGATCTGGTGGCAGCGGTGCACGCCGCGCTCGCCGGGCAACGCTACGTCAGTCGCGCGCTGCGCGACGTGGAAGACGATGCAACGTAGGGCCGGAGACGAACTCGGGCGATGTGCATGCGTGCGTAAGTGAACCAACAAGAGATGGGTACGACGCGGCCAGAGGAAGTGCCGGAGCCACATATGAGCAAGCGACGTTCGAAGCCAGCCAAGGCCACATCACCTCCACGTCGAACGAGAGCATGGATGTGGGTCGCCGCGTCCTTGACCGTCAGCGGCCTCGCGTTCGCTGCTTTTGCCACGCCGCGCCCAACGCGGTCCGCTCCTGAGTCGCCGTCTCTGAATCGATTTCTTCCGACTGTGGAAAACAGGAACCCACCGCCCGGGCCTGCGCCTGCCGGCATGGTCTGGATTCCCGGGGGCGAGTTCTCGATGGGCGCGCAGGAGCCGGCGGACGCGCGTGACGTCGTCGGGATGCGCGACACGACCGATGCTCGACCGATCCATCGCGTGTTCGTGGACGGCTTCTGGATGGACGCCACCGAAGTGACGAACGAACAGTTTGCTCGCTTCGTTGAGGCGACCGGCTACGTCACGGTGGTCGAGCAGACACCGCGTGCCGAAGATTTTCCTGGAGCACCGGCCGAAAGCCTGGTGCCTGGTTCGGTGATCTTCACGCCTCCGCACCATCGCGTGCCGCTCACGGATCCCTATCAATGGTGGGCGGAGGTTCGCGGGGCGAACTGGCGCCATCCGCTGGGTCCAGAGAGCTCACTGATGGGAAAAGAGCGCTATCCCGTCGTGCACATCGCGTACGCGGACGCGCTGGCCTACGCGCAATGGGCCGGAAAGCGGTTGCCCACAGAAGCTGAATGGGAGTTCGCCGCGCGCGGCGGCCTGAGCGGGCAACGCTTTCCGTGGGGCAATGACTTCACGGAGGGTAGCCGGTGGAAGGCCAATACGCATCAAGGTCACTTTCCTGAGCATGACGCCGGCGAGGACCACTTCTCGGGGCTGGCGCCCGTCGCCCAGTTTCCGCCAAACGAATACGGCCTCCATGACGTGGCCGGGAACGTCTGGGAGTGGGTCAGCGACTGGTATCGCCCCAACTACTATGCCGAACTTGCCGCCACTGCCACCGTCGCGCGTAATCCGCGCGGTCCCGCAACGTCATTCGATCCCCACGAACCCGGTGTGCACAAACGCGTCCATCGCGGCGGATCGTTTCTCTGCACCGATCAGTACTGCTCGCGCTACATGGTCGGCACGCGCGGCAAGGGTGACGT
>JALDXK010000564.1:0-4397 GCA_032155105.1 Acidobacteriota bacterium | reverse complement strand
TTCTCGATCAACAGCGTGGGTGGCTCGGTGCTGAATGTCAGCGTCGCACCCGCGCCGGGCTCAAGCGGCTTCGGCGCGCTGATGGCGACCCCGGGAATGGGACCGGCCACGGACGCCGACGTGGGGTTGGCGCTTTTGGCGGCTTCGCACGCGCTCAGACAAAATATTGCAACGAAGGCAGTTAGCCCTCGAGCGGGGTGGAGTCTCGACATTACAGATTCCCTCAATTAGATCTATCGGCCTAACTTCTCAAGGCTTTACGCCCTGTCACGTCCGGTTGCTGCTTAGCGTCTCCTGACGAACAGCAATCCACCGACCAACGAGAGACCCATGACCATGCCGGTTGACACGAGGGAGAGTGCCACCGCGGCCTCGGTCGGAAGTCCGAACCGACGAAAGAACAACGCAAAGACAGCTTCACGAACACCGAACCCGTTAATCGAGATCGGCGCCATCTGGACGGCCAGGCTCACTGGGATGAGCACCGCGCCCAGCAGGGTCGGAAGCGGAACTGATAGCCCTTGGGCCGTCAGCAAATAAAAGGCCACGATCGTGATCTGAACGACGATTGCGGCACCGAACGCGCCGGCCAGTGCCGCCGGCGCCTTTCCAAAGCGCAACACGGCCTCCTCGAGCCGTTGCGCGCGTTCATTCACCCACGGCCGGTTCAAGGCGCGCACCGGCGCCAGCAGGTGTCCCACGAAATCCGGCATCGCAATTACAAGAATCGCTCCCGTCACGCCGACTGCAGTGGCGAGCCACACCCAGCGTGCCCCCGGCACGTAGATGCCCGCGAGCCAGGCCGCGAAGGCGCCAACCGCGGCGACGATCAGCAACGCTGTCAGTCCCAAGGCGCGATCGACGAGGATCACTGTCGTCGCGAGCGTCTTCGATCCCGCGGCCGGCGCCGTGTCTGCGATCCTCACTACGTCGCCGCCGATGTTGCTTGGCAGGAAGTTGTTGAAGAACATGCTGACCCAGATCGACTCGGCCAGCTTGCGCGGTGCCACCTCGATGTGCTGCGCGCGCAGCAACCGGTTCCATCGCCAGACGCCGATCATCTGCTGCGCAGCGTAGACGACGAGCGCGAGCAGCAGCCACGCGGGGTTCATCTCGCGCACGCGGCCCCCGAGCGCCGCGAGATCGATCGAGCGCAACACGAAGTACAACAGCACGGCGCTCACGCCAAGCCGCGCAAGGATCCTGATCAAGATGGGGTGCCGCCTATTCTAGCGTAACTCGACGCTCATGGACGCCCGCGCTCGCGCGGGCACCACAACGCTGCCTCTCGCGAGGTGAAGCCATCTTGCACCAAGCGTAATGGTTGAGGCGGAGCCTCGCTAGATATAATGACGCGTGCGCATCCTGATGCTCGCGCCGGAGCCGTTCTTCGAGCCGCGCGGCACGCCCTTCAGTGAATACCACCGCATCAAGGCGCTCGGCGAGCTCGGCCATCACGTCGACCTCGTGACCTATCCAATCGGTCGAGACGTCGAGCTGCCCAACCTGCGCATCTTCCGCAGCCCGCGCCCGCCGTTCGTACGCAAGGTCGGCATCGGTCCCTCGCTCACCAAGGTCGCACTGGACGGCCTGATGCTGTTCACGATCGTCCGGCGCGCAATGCGGGACCGTTACGACGCGATTCATTCGCACGAAGAGATGGGACTCGTGGGCGTGTGGCTGGCCAGGTGGCTGGGCATTCCGCACCTCTACGACATGCATTCGAGCCTGCCGCAGCAATTGAGCAACTTCAAATACAGCAAGTCGTCTGCGCTGCGCGGGCTGTTCACGTGGGCCGAAGGACAGATGGTCCATCAGTCACAGGTCGTGATCACCATCTGCCAGGAATTACAGGACACCGTCACTGGCATGGGCGCGGGTGAGCGCTCGCTGCTGATCGAGAACGTCATGGGCGGCGATGTCGATGAACCGCCGTCGCGATCGGCGTCGGACGTGCGGGCCGCGTGGGGCATCGCCGCCGGCGCGCCGTTGGCGCTCTACACCGGGACGTTCGAGGCGTACCAGGGCGTCGATCTGTTGATCGATGCCGCAGCGATCGTCGCCACCGCACGTCCCGACGCGCGCGTGCTGGTGGTTGGCGGTGAACCGGCGCAGGTGGAAGCGGCGAAGGCGCACGCCGCGGCGGCGGGCGCGTCGAGCGCGATGATGTTCACAGGCCAGCAGCCGGCGAGGGACATTCCTGGATTCGTGCAGGCCGCCGACCTGCTCGTCTCGCCCCGCATTCGCGGCACCAACACGCCGCTCAAGATCTATTCGTACTTGCGATCGGGCAAGCCGATCGTCGCCACGAAACTCCTGACGCACACACAGGTGCTGACGCCCGAGATCGCGCTGCTGGTCGAGCCGACTGCCGCCCGATTCGCCGACGGCATGCTCCAGCTGATCGGCAGCCCCGGCGAGCGCGGCCGGATTGCGACCGCGGCGCGGACGGTGGCCGACGAGAAATATTCGCGCGAGTCGTACCTTCGACGCACGGCCGAAGCCTATCGCCGCCTCGGTGCGCGTGACGCACGTGATGCACACACTGCACTCGACGGGCCCGATGCACGTGACGCACCTGACGCGCCCGAATCCCCTGCGAAGGAGATCGCGAGCCGGTGAAAGTGTTGGTCACCGGTGCTACCGGATTCACCGGTGGGCATCTGGCAGCCACGCTGGCCGCTCGTGGAGATGACGTGCGCGCGCTGGTGCGGCCGCGCAGCCGCGCCAGGTTCGATGCCTCGCCGCTGCCGGCGCGCGGCGTGGTGGCCGCCGAAGGCGACCTCACCGATGCCGCGGCTGTCCGCCGCGCCGCCGATGGTGTGGACGTCGTCTATCACATCGCCGCGACCTACCGCGAGGCGGGGCAGCCCGATTCGGCGTATCGGGCGATCAACGTCGACGGTACGCGCAACGTGCTCGAGGCGGCCAGGGCCGGTGGCGCCGAACGCGTGGTGCATTGCAGCACCGGCGGCGTGCATGGACACATCGCACATCCTCCAGCCACCGAAGATGCGCCGTTCAATCCCGGCGACGTCTACCAGGACACCAAGCTCGAAGCCGAGCAGGCGGCGCGAGAGTACGGCAACCGTACGGGTTTCGACGTGGTGGTGGCGCGGCCGATCGGGATTTATGGTCCCGGTGATACGCGGTTCCTCAGGATGTTTCGCGGTATCGCGCGCGGGCGCTTCCCGATGATCGGCAGCGGCACGGTGTTCTATCACCTCACGTTCATCGACGATCTGGTCGAAGGGTTCCGGTTGTGCGGCACTGTTCCGGCGGCGAAGGGCCGCACCTACATCCTTGCTGGACCGCGCTACACCACGCTCGAGCAGTTGGTTGGCATGGTGGCGGCGGAACTGCGCGTCGCGCCACCGCGGAGGCATCTGCCGGTGTGGCCGTTCTGGACCGCCGGACTGCTGTGCGAAATGGTGTGCGTGCCGCTCAGAATCGAGCCGCCCCTCTTCAGGCGGCGCGTGGATTTCTACACCAAGAGCCGCGCCTTCGACACCACGCGGGCCCGGACGGAGTTGGGCTTCGCGCCGAAGGTCGATCTGGAAGAAGGGATCAAGCGGACCGCCGATTGGTACCGGCAGGAGAGGCTGTTATGAGCGCTTCCGGATCCCGGATCCCGGATCCCGGATCCCGCTTGAACGTCGTGCACATCTGCGATCACCTTGGCTGGGAAGGATCGCGCATGCATGGCGTGAAGCGGCTCTTTGCATGGATGATCCCGCGCTTCGACAAGGATCGCTACAACGTCTCGCTGATCAGCCTGCGCAAGAAAGATCTGTCGGCCGACACGCTCGAAGAGTTCGGCATCGACGTGACCTACATGGCGCGCCACAAGTTCGATCCCGGTACCTACCAGGCGCTGCTGAAGGTCCTGCGCGAGAAGCGGGCCGACATCCTCCACATGCACGGGTATGGCGCCACCACGTTTGGCCGCATGTGCGCGTGGCGAATGCAACTGCCAGCCATCCTGCACGAGCACGCCAATCACGGCGATACGCCGTGGTTCCAGAAAGTGGCCGACAGGATCCTCGCGCGGCACACCGACCTCGCGATCGCGGTGTCGGCGTCGACCGCTGAGTTCACCACGCGGGCGCGGCGGATGCCGGCGGAGCGGACGAAGGTCGTGTACCTCGGTGCGCCGCTCGACGAGTTCGCGCGGGTGCGCGGCGCCGCCGAGATCGCCGAGGCGCGGGCGGCGATGGGCATCGCACCCGGCACCACCGCCATCGGCACGGTGACGCGGTTGATGCCGGCCAAGGGCAACAGATACCTCATCGACGCGGTGCCGCAGGTGCTGGCCACGCATCCCCACGCGCGCTTCTTCATCGTCGGCGAAGGCGAGCTGCAGCCGGAGCTGGAAGCGCAGGCCCGGACGCTCAACC
>JALDXK010000563.1:0-4401 GCA_032155105.1 Acidobacteriota bacterium | reverse complement strand
ACGAAAGAGATCGGCGTGCGCATGGCCCTCGGCGCCACGGCCCGCGATGTGGGAAGGCTCGTGTTGCGCCAGACCATTGGTCCAGTGGGCATCGGCCTTGTGCTCGGTGCGGGCCTCGCGCTGGCCACGGGAATCCTGCTCCTCACAAACCTCGAGCCGATCGGCACGATTGTCCGCCTGCTCGATCCCGTTGCCTACCTAGGAAGCCTGTTCGTTGTGGTAATCGTGTGCACCCTGGCCGTCTGGATCCCCACGATGAATGCGGCACGAATCGACCCGGTGAAGAGCTTGCGGCACGAGTAGCTAAGTTGGGGTCAGGCCGCGAAAATTAGCGTTTCGCTAAGTTGGGGTCAGGCTCCCACAGTCCCTTAGCGATTTACTGATGTTCGGAACCTGACCCCAACTTAGCATTTCGCTAATTTTCGCAGCCTGACCCCAACGTAGCGAAGCACGTGTTCGACCCCGAAGACACAAGGTGTATTGAACGGGTGGATGGGGTGTCGCTGCTCGAGTTTGGAACCCCGGAAGCGATGTGGCATCTACAATTACAGGGATTCCCTGCGATTGTGACCATGGACGCCTATGGCAACAGCCTCCACAGGGACTCGGAACTGGGATCGGCCCAGAAACTGACCGAACTGGCCACACCGTAAGCCCCGCAGACCTTTCGCTGGCGGGGCGAAGGCGGCCCGGCCCGCCGAAGCCTATAGCTTTCGCCGAGGGGGCGAAGGCGGATAGAATGAGATAGCCATGCAAACAGACACTCAGACCCTGACGCCGGACGTTCCGGTCGTTCCGGAAACCGTCATCACCGTCACCGAATCGGCAGCCGGCAAGATCCGCGAACTGTTGGCCGAAGAGGGCAAGACCGAGAGCGGCCTGCGCGTGTTCGTGCAGGGCGGCGGGTGCTCGGGCTTCCAATACGGCTTGATGATCGAGGAGTCCGGCGGCGTGGGCGACCAACTGTTCGAGTCGAACGGCGTGCGCCTGTTCGTCGACCCGGTCAGCATCAGCTACCTGAAGGGCGCCGAAGTGGACTTCGTCGACACCATCACGGGCGGCGGGTTCACGATCAAGAATCCGAACGCGACCTCGACCTGCGGCTGCGGTTCATCCTTCTCGGCGTAAGAAAGGCACAGTCAGGATCATGGCCTCCAGCGCGGCCATTCCGGATCTCGATCGCCTCCGGCCGGCCGGAACCAAACGCTCGAGCAAGCGCGACCTGATCGTCAACGTGTTCCTCAAGCAGGAGGGACATCTGAGCGCTGACGATCTGGTCGATCTTATCAAGCGCGAAGACCACCGCATCAGCCGCGCCACCGTCTACCGCACCTTGTTGTGGATGGAGGAAGCGGGCATTGCGCGCAAGGTAGATTTCGGTGAAGGCCGGTTCCGCTTCGAGCATTCCTACCGCCACCCGCGGCACTTTCACCTGATCTGCAAGACCTGCAACCGTTCGTACGAGTTCCTCAGCTCCGACATCGAGGCGCTCGTCGAAGAAGTGGCGGCGGCGCGGGCGTTCACCGCGCGGCAGACCGTGGTGCAGATCTACGGCACGTGCGAAGCGTGCAGCACCGGCCGCGCGCCCGACGAAGTGACGTCGAATTCCGAGTTGCTGTTTGCGCGCGACGCGCTGCGCATCGCGATTGCCACCGAGCGCAGCGGCATGGAGTTCTACGGCCGCGGCGTCAAGCTGGTGAAGGACCCTCGCGCGCGCGAGGTGTTCCGTAAACTGGCCACCGAGGAAGTGCATCACCTGAAGACGCTCGAAGGGCGCTACCAGAACCTGCTCAAACAGGATCCGCTGCTCGAATCGCGGCCGACGTTCCTGTTCTTCAAGGGTGCGGCCAACGGCCTGTTCTCGACCGGCAGCGAGCAGCTACGCCGCGATGGCGTCGACGATCTCGAGGCCTACCGGATTGGGATTCGCTGCGAGCGCGGCTCGCACCGCTTCTTCAAGCGCTACGGCGAACGGTTCGAGGATTCCGAGGGCAAGCAGGTGTTCCTGGAGTTCGCCGAGGAGGAGCGCGAACACCTGGAGCTGCTGATCCGCGAGTATCGCGCGCTGGTCAAGCGTCATCGCGTGAAGGGGCACAAGACGCGCGTCAAGTCCCGCTCCCGCGCGGCCGCGCGTTGATCGATCTGCACATGCACACGACGGCCTCCGACGGGAGGCTGTCGCCGGCCGAGCTTGTGGCCCGCGCCGCGGCCGCGGGGCTCACCACCATCAGCGTCACCGATCACGACACGGTCGCGGCGATTGCAGACGTCACCGCGATCGCGAAGACGGTGCAGATCCGCGTCGTCGCCGGCATCGAGGTGACGGCGGTGGACGCCGGGCGCGACGTGCACATGCTCGGCTACTTCTTCGACCCGCTGAGCACGACCCTGGCAGTGGTGCTGGAGCGCCAGCGCGCGTTGCGCCTCGACCGCGTGCGCGAGATTGCGGCGAAGCTGTTGTCGCTCAGGATGCCGATCGACGTAGAATCGGTGCTGCTCGCCTCTGCGGCGCGTCCCGGGTCGTCGGTCGGGCGGCCGCAAGTGGCCCGCGAGCTGGTGAAAGCCGGATACGTGACGACGGTGCAACAGGCGTTCGACCTCTGGCTTGCTTCCGGGCGCCCGGCGTTCATCGAGCGCACCGGCCCCAGTCCCGCCGACGTCGTCGAGACCATCCACGCCGCCGGCGGCATCGTGTCGATGGCGCATCCCGGCGTGACGAAGCGCGACACGCTCATCGCCCCACTTGTCGAGCGCGGCATGGATGCGATCGAGGTGTATCACTCCGATCACACGCCCGAGGACGTGCAGGTGTACCGGAACCTGGCGACGCGACTGGGGGTGTTGGTCAGCGGCGGATCGGACTTTCACGGCGACGATCCCACCTCCGCTGAAGCTTCCCCCGTCGCCAGGGCTACGGCGGACAAGACAGTGGGCAGGCCCGCGAAGAATCCGTCACGGTTGTTGCGCAGCTTGCTCGGCAGCGTGATGCTACCGCCCGACGCATTTGCCGCGCTTGAACACAGAGCCTTGTCTATCCGCCGTGAGTGAGCCGCTTCTCGACATCACAGGCCTGGAGAAGGACTACCAGACGCTCAGGCCGCTCCGCATCCAGGCGCTGGTCGTGAAACCGGGCGACGTGGTGTCGATCTCTGGCATCGACGTGCTTGGCGCCGAGACGTTCGTGCACCTCGTGACCGGCGCTACGCTGCCCGACAAGGGCGACGTGACGCTGTTCGGCCGCAACACGCGCGCCATCACCGACGGCGACGCGTGGCTGAAATCGCTCGACGGCGTCGGGATGATTAGCGCACGCGGCATCCTGATCGCGATGTTCTCAGTGCTGCAGAACATCGCGTTGTCGTTGACGCTCGACGTCGAGCCGATCGATCCGCGCGTGGCGCCGCAGGCCGGCGCGCTGGCGCGCGAGGTGGGCATCGCGCCCGGACTGTTCGACGTACCGGTCGGCCAGGCGCCGCCCGACGTGCAGATGCGCGTGCACCTGGCACGCGGCCTGGCGCTCGGCCCGAAGCTGTTGATCGCCGAGCACCCGTCCGCGTCGCTGCCGCGAGACAGCGTGGCGGGCTTCGGAGCTGACCTCGGCAACACGGCGCGAAAACGCGGCCTTGGCCTGGTGGCGATTACCGCCGACGATTCGCTGGCCAAGGCGGTGGGCGGTTTACGACTCGAGCTGGTGGCCGCTACGGGCGAATTGCGGACGTTGAGCCGCATCCGGCGCCTGTTTCGTTAGCGCCGGCAATGCCAAGTGACCAATGCAAAATGAAAAGCCGGCGCTGATCCTGTTCGATATCGATGGCACGTTGTTGTTGAGCGGCCGGGCCGGCCTCCGGGCCATGACGCGCGCCTTCGAGCAGGCGTTCGGCATCACCGAGGCGTTCAAGGGCGAATCTTTCGGCGGCCGCACGGATTCCTACCTGGTCTCAACAGCACTGAAGACGGCGGGCCTGCCGGATACCGCCGTCGAGCACGACCGTTTTCGCGGCCTCTACCTGCCGCTCCTCGCCGAAGAGATCCAGCAGCCTGGCCAGGGTCACAAGGGCCTGATGCCGGGCGCGCGGGAGCTGCTCGAGGCGCTGGACGCGTTCGATGACCTGCACCTCGCGCTGCTGACCGGCAACTATCGCGAGGCGGCGGAGATCAAGCTGCAGCACTTCGAGATTTGGGACTTCTTCGAGTGGGGCGCGTTCAGCGACGATCACCACGATCGCAACGCGCTGGTGCCGATCGCGAAGTCGCGCGCCGAGACCTACGACATTCCGCCAGAGGCGATCGAGCGGGTGATCGTCATCGGCGACACGCCGCACGACATCGAGTGCGCGCGCGTGGCCGGCGCCACGTCGATCGCCGTGGCCACGGGCGGTTACTCGATGGAGCAGTTGAAAG
>JALDXK010000562.1:0-4414 GCA_032155105.1 Acidobacteriota bacterium | reverse complement strand
TCGCCTTGTCCTTCATCCGCTTCATCATCTCGACGGTGATGATGTTCTTGTTGCCCGTCGCGGTGATGAAGATGTCGGCGGTCTCGATGACGTCGTCCACCGTCGTCACCTGATAGCCTTCCATCGCCGCCTGCAGGGCGCAGATCGGATCGATCTCGGTGACGATGACGCGGCAGCCCTGGCCCTTGAGCGCCTGCGCGCAGCCCTTGCCGACGTCGCCGTAGCCGAACACCACCGCGACCTTCGCCGACAGCATCACGTCGCTGGCGCGATTGAGGCCGTCAATGAGCGAGTGGCGGCAGCCGTAGAGGTTGTCGAACTTGCTCTTGGTCGCCGAGTCGTTGACGTTGATCGCGGGGAACAGCAGCGTGTTAGCCGCGGTCATCTCATACAGGCGATGCACGCCCGTCGTGGTCTCTTCGCTGACGCCCTTGATGCCCTTGGCGATCGTCGTCCACTGGCCCGGCTTGGCCTTCAGTTCCTTACGCAGCGTGTCGAGGATGACACCCCACTCCTCGGGATCCTTGTCGGCGTCGAACGCGGGCACCGCACCGGCCTTCTCGAACTCGAGCGCCTTGTGCACGAACAGCGTGGCGTCGCCGCCATCGTCGAGAATCATCGTGGGGCCCCTGCCATCGGGCCACACCAGCGCTTCCACCGTGCACCACCAGTATTCCGGCAGCGTCTCGCCCTTCCACGCAAACACCGGCGTGCCCTTGGGCTGCTGAACCGTGCCGCCGGTCTCCGGGCGGCCGACGACCACCGCCGCGGCGGCGTGGTCCTGCGTCGAGAAGATGTTGCAGCTGACCCAGCGCACGTCCGCGCCGAGCGCGGTGAGCGTCTCGATGAGCACCGCGGTCTGGACCGTCATGTGCAGCGAGCCCATGATCTTGGCGCCGGCCAGCGGCTGCTTGCCCGCGTAGCGCGCACGCAGCGCCATCAGGCCGGGCATCTCGTGCTCGGCAAGGCGAATCTCGTTACGGCCGAATTCGGCCAGGCTGAGATCCTTCACTTTGTAGGGTTCGCGTCCCGCCTTGACGGCGAGGTCGAACGCGTGGGCTTCGTTCACTGCAGTGGCCATGTCATCTCTCCGTTTTTGACTTTTACCTTGTAACTTTTAACTCTTCTTCGCGCTGGCGACAAACACACTTGGCCCCTTGGCCGACTCATCCGCGGGCAGCGTGCTGATGACGGGTTTCTCAAACCCGGCTGCCTCGAGGTATTTCTTCATCGTCTTCTCAGAGAATCCCAGCCAGACATGCCCCATCTGCTGCTGGTACTCGACGCGATCGTGCGGCAGCATGTCGACGATCAGCACGCGGCCGCCGCTCTTGAGCACGCGATGCACTTCCGCCAGCGCGCGCGCCGGTTCGGGCACGTGGTGCAGCACCAGCGTCAGCAGCGCCGCATCGAGCTCGGCGTCGTCAATCGGCAGCGCTTCCATGTCGCCACGGCGCACTTCGATTTGGTGGAGGCTCTTGAGGCGCTTGCGCGCGGCCTGCACCATGTCGGTGGAGCCGTCGACGGCAATCACCCTGGCCACATGGGGCGCGATGAGCTCGCTCACCTGGCCCGTGCCGCAGCCCAGGTCTCCGACGGTGATCGCCGGATCGAGCAGCGCGAGCAGCGCATGCAGATGAAAGCGATCGCCGAACATCTCCGTGCGAAGGTGATCCCATTGGCCGGATGCCGAGGCGAAAAACTCCTCGGACTTGGATCGCCGCCTGGCGAGCACGCTCTTCAACCGCCGCTCATCCTGCTCGGCGCCGTTGGTGCCGGCAATCTGCTCGCGAATCAACGGCCACAGCCGCTGCGCGCCGGCGTCGAGGTCCTCTACTACCATGCCGTAGAACCGGCTGGTGCCATCGCGCCGCGACACCACCCACCCATCGTCCGCCAGCGTCTTCAGGTGGCGGCTCACGGTGGACTGCGGCAGCTGCAGGATCGAACAAATCTCGTTGACGGTCAGCTCGTGCCGTTCGAGCGGCAGGAGGATCCGGCAGCGGATCGGGTCGGCCAGCGCGGCCATGTGGTCGAGAATCGGCGCGGGAGTCACTATATCCGTATATCCGGATTGAATCATACACGGCTGATTGCGGTCAGGTCAAGAACATCGCCACCCGACCGGAGCGCAGTGGGGACAAGTCGCCGGTAAGCACAGCATCGGCCCGATCCGTATCGACACCATGCGGACTCGACTCGCGATGGCCTCCTTCCTGCTGTGTTTGCCGGTGATTGGGCTCCACGGCGCCGTGAACGACGAGCGCTATTGGGCGCAATGGCGCGGGCCCGCGATGACGGGCGTGTCGAAGACGGCCAAGCCGCCGGTGCAATGGGGGGAAGGCAAGAACATCAAGTGGAAGGTGGAGATCCCGGGCCGCGGCTCGTCCTCGCCGATCGTCTGGAACGACCGCGTCTACGTGCTCACAGCGCTGCCGGTCGGCGTGAAAGGTCCGGCGCAACACGAACCGCGCGGCGCCCTGCCCCAGCGCGGCGTCCATCAATACAAGGTGATGGCGCTCGATCGCAAGACTGGCAAGACGGTGTGGGAACACGTCGCGCGTGAGGAGGAACCGCACGAGCCCGCGCACGGCGACAATGGCACGTGGGCCTCGAGTTCCGCGGTCACCGACGGCACTCACCTCTTCGCGTATTTCGAGTCGCGCGGCCTCTACGCCTACGACCTGAATGGGAAGCAAATCTGGAATGTCGACTTCGGCGACAAGAAGATGCGTAATCAGTTCGGCGAAGGATCCACACCAGCGCTCTTCGGGAACTACCTGGTCGTCGTGTGGGACCATATCGCCGGCCCCTCCTTCGTTGCCGCACTCGACAAGCGCACCGGCAAGGAACTCTGGCGCGTGAACCGCGATGAGATCGACACCTGGGCCACGCCGCTCGTCGTCGAGCACGGCGGACGCGCGCAGGTGATCGTCAACGCGATGAACCGCGTGCGCAGCTACGACCTCGAAACCGGGAACATCGTGTGGGAAGGCCCCGGCACCACGATGAACGTGATTCCGTCGCCGGTGTTCGGGCACGGCATGGTGTTCATCATGAGCGGTTTCCGCGGCAACAACCTGAAGGCGATCAGGCTCGCGGACGCGAAGGGCGATATCTCAACCAGCGGCGCCATCGCATGGCAGCTCGATCGCGACACGCCGTACGTCCCCTCACCGCTGCTCTACGACGATATTCTCTACTTCCTGAAGACCAACAACGGATTGCTCTCGGCGTTTGATGCCGTGACCGGCAAGCCGCACTACCAGGCCGTGCGCATGGCGAAAGCCCCCGAAGTGTTTGCGTCGCCGGTGGGCGCCGACGGGCGTGTGTACATCGTCAGCCGCGATGGCGTGACGACGGTGCTGAAGCACGGTCCGGCCTACGAGGTGCTGGCGGAAAACACGCTCGACGACGGCTTCGACGCGTCGCCGGCGCTGGTCGACGGCGAGATCTTCATGCGCGGCTTCCGGTATCTCTACGCAATCGGACAGTGACGCGGGTGCAACTAGTGCAACACGTGCAACGGCTGCAAAGGGTGCAACGCGTGCCGCGGGGGCCTAGTCCTCGTCCGGCGCGGCGCCGCCGGCTTTCGCGACATCTTCCTGCTTCACTTTGTCGACGTTGAACTTCTTCGCCGAGGCCGTCATCTTGTCGATCACCTCGTCGAAGTCGAATTCGGTCGACTTGGAGAAGCGGATCGGGTTCACGCGTGCCACCACGAATGGCTTGAGGTAGGGGCTGGTCAGTCCTTTGGCCTTGAGCGACTCGACGACCTTCGCCACCGCGTCGTCCAGCGCCAGCACCTTGTTGCCGCGGCGCTCGCGCTCCTTGAGCGCCTTCGACATCGGCTCGTCGAGAAAGGCGTCGATGCGGCGCAGCACCGAGGTATACGCACCGCCGCTCAGGCTTTTGCGCTGCTCGTAGGCGGCCCCCAGGGTGAGGAACTGCGCCTGCTCGAATTCGAATTCGTAGTCGGATTCCTGGCCTTCCTTGCGCGCGGCCAGGGCGCGCGACATCCGAATCGTCTCGAGCGACTTCTCCTTCACGTTGTGTGCCTTCTCGGTGTTGAGCGCGAGGATCTTGAAGGCGACCTCGGGTTCGGGCACCAGCAGTCCGATGATGCTCCTCGCGCCGAGCTTCCGCATCGCCTGCAGGCGATGGTTGCCGTTTGGCGTCCAGTACCCCTTGTCCTGGCGAATCAGCACGAGCGGATCGAGAAAGCGACCGACCTTCTCGATCACCGTCATCAGTTTCTTGACGTGCGTCTCCGACGGGTCGCGTTGGTACGGCGTGGGTTCGACGCGATCGATCGGCAGCGCGACCACGAGCACGGTCGTGGCGCCGAACGGATCGCGATAAGTACCGAGCACGGCACCGCCGTCGTGTTGGACCAGCGCGGTCAGGTCGCGGA
>JALDXK010000561.1:0-4418 GCA_032155105.1 Acidobacteriota bacterium | reverse complement strand
ACGTCCCGAGATCGTGGTGAACGGGCCCTTGCGCTCAGGGGATTTCCGGAGCGTCGGCTCCAGGACGTCACGCTCCCAGCGGGCCTTGCGCGTGTCCGCGCGATCGACAACGGTCTTCATACACCTCTAATTATATGGCCCGCCTACGCTCGTGCCTGCGGCGCGACCCCTCGCAATCGCGCGACGATACCGCTCGAACCATATCAAATACTCATGCAAGTGATAGCGAATTGACATTGCCGCCTCAGGATGGTTACTTTTGATCGTTTGGCCAATGCGCGCAGGGCGCTGGCAGAAGTAACAGACGGCATTCACCCGGCGAGGAGTTTGATGGCGGCACACGGCAGTACGTTCGACGCGATGCTCCAGGAGTTCGAGGGAGCGGCGCGCATCCTGAACCTTGATCCCGGCATCTGGCAGATGCTCACCCATCCCAAGCGGCAGATCATCGTCTCGTGCCCGGTCCAGATGGACAGCGGCGAGATCAAGGTCTTCACCGGCTACCGCGTGCAGTACAACGTGACGCTCGGCCCGGCGAAGGGCGGCATCCGTTATCACCCCGACGTTACGCTCGACGAGGTGACGGCGCTGGCGGCGTGGATGACGTGGAAGTGCGCGGTGGCGCAGCTGCCCTTCGGCGGCGGCAAGGGCGGCGTGATCTGCGACCCGACGAAGATGTCGATGCGCGAGCTCGAGGCGCTGACGCGTCGCTACACCGCGGAGATCATCGATGCGATCGGCCCCGACAAGGACGTGCCGGCGCCCGACGTCAACACCAACGAACAGATCATGGCGTGGTTCTCGGATACCTACTCGATGCACGTCGGCCACACCGCCACGTCGGTGGTCACCGGCAAGCCGGTGGAAATGGGCGGCTCGCTGGGCCGCCGCGAAGCCACCGGACGCGGCGTGATGATTGTCGCCCGCGAGGCTGCGAAGCACCTCGGGTTCGATCTCAAGGACGCACGCGTCGCGGTGCAAGGCTTCGGCAACGTCGGCTCCATTGCCGCACAGCTGATGGCGCGGCAGGGCGCGAGGATCATCGCGGTGACCGACTGGAAGGGCGGCGTCTATAACCCGAAGGGCCTCGACGTCGACCAGTTGATCGCGCACGTCACGCAGCACAAGACGGTGAACGGCTACCCCGATGGGGAATCGCTCGGCCAGAAGGACGTGTTCAAGACCGAGGCCGAGATCCTCGTGCCGGCCGCACTCGAGAAGCAGATCACCGCCGAGAACGCCAAGGACATCAAGGCGAAGCTCATCGTCGAAGGCGCCAACGGGCCGACCACGCCCGAGGCGCACAGGCTCCTCCACGAGCGTGGCGTGTTCGTCGTGCCCGACATCCTGGCCAACGCCGGCGGCGTCACCACGTCGTACTTCGAGTGGGTGCAGGATCGCCACGGGTACTTCTGGACGTTGAAGGAAGTGAACGAGCGGCTCGAGGCCAAGATGTGCGAGGCCTTCGACGCAGTGCTGCAGACGGCGCAGAAGTACAAGGTCGACATGCGCGCCGCGGCCTACATCGTCGCGATCAATCGCGTGGCGACAGTGACGAAGCTGCGCGGGATGTACGCGTAGTCAGCAATCGGCAATCAGCAATCGGCAATCAGGAAAAGCACTTGTCTTTTTGATTGCTGGCTGCTGATTGCTGATTGCTGTTTAGGATCCTAATCTGAAGGCCAGCAGCTCGGTGACGGGCTTCTGGCCTTCTGCGCTTGCGGTGACCTCGAGCAGGTACTGCCCAGGCGCGAAGCTCGCGAGCGGCAGGTCAATGGAGAACGGGGGACCGGGCGTCACGCTGATGTCCGTCATCTTGGTGCCCTGCTGATTGAGCAATTGCGCCGAAATGGCCGGCGCCACCACTCCGGGCGCGAACGCGTCGAAACGAATCAACAGGCGATCGGTGCGGCGGAACTCGCGCGTGGCGACGGGCGCCGGCGGCGTACCGGAGGCGGTCAGCGCGGCGAACTCGCGCGCCGTGCGCGCCACCCACAACCGTGGCGTCGTGATCAGGATCTCCGGCGCGGTGAGATCCGGCACCGTGAGCGCGCGATCCTCGACGTCGAGTGTGCCGGTGCCGTCGCCTTCGATCGTCAGCCGCACGTCCAACTGTCCCGGCGGGGCGTTGAAGCGGACGATGCCGCCATTGCCTGACGCGGCAAGCTCGGTCGGCACACGGCCACGATAGACGATGTCGCCCGACGGCGACGTCGCCAGCACGGTGACACGGCGCGCTTCGTCGCGCCTCACGCCCGGCGTGGGCGGCAGCGGCTCCCACAGGATCGTCACCCTGGTGCGGCCATCGTCACCCTTGTCGTTGCCGATCCAGGTGCGGATGTAGCGCCGGTTGGTGAGCGGCGCAATGGCCGCCAGCGCCTTCGTCACCGCCGGAGGTGGTCCTGGCTTCGGTCCGGCCACTGCCCGCTTCACATCGTCTTCGGTGTAGGCCCAGTAGCCCTTGCGGGCCCGGATTTGCACGCCGGGCCGTTTCACGCGCACGCGAATTTCATGGAACTTGCCGTCCGTGGGCGATTGCGTCGAGTTGTAGCCGACCAGGTAGTAGGCGCTCGAGTCGCGGATGATCTGCTTCATCGCGTTGGCGAGGTCGTTGCGATTGACAATGGCCCGGCCATCGGTGTTCTCGGCGAGCGTGCGCAGCGAATCCATCGACGCGTTGAGGTAGGCCTGGCTGGTGCGCATCGAGATGTTGCTGCTGATGTCGAACTCACCGGTGCTCAGGCCGCGTGGATCCAGCGCGTAGATCGAGGTGTTCTGGCGGTTGCAGGTGTCGAACACGTCCTGCAGCTCCCGCGTCATGTCGAGGTCGGCCGAGAACCGGGCGCGGTCCTCCATGAGGTTGTTCTCGGCGGCGAACGGATCGCGCGTGAGGTCGCCCGGCATCGCGACGGCGCCCGGTTGGTCGCTGCGCATCTGCGGCGGCAGCAGCGAGGTGTAGCCCTCGCTGACCATGATGATCGATTTGCGGCCTTCGCGGAGCGAGCCCAGCTTGGTGCAGATGCCGCGCAGCGCGCTGAGCGACACCTGGCGGCGGATCATCTCGATGGCCTGCGGGTTCAGCTTGTAGACGTAGCCGCGCTCGACGTCGTTGATCGGCTCGTAGTTGTACTTGCGGCCCTCGAACCTCTCGACGGCGTTGATCACGCCCTGGTGGTTGCGCGACAGCACCACCGCGTCGGTCGGCGTCAGCGGGTGCATCACGCTGATGAGATCGTTCGGTGACAACTGGTTGGCAATGAAGTCGACCACCGGCTTCTTCACCGACATGCTCGATTCGCGGCGGGTGGCGTAGTCGTCGAGGAAGAACACGAACAGGCGCGAGTTCTCGTTGGCGGCCGCCGTTTCCTCGTCGTTGCGGGAGCGAATCGTGCGCGAGGTGTAGGCCGGCGCGGTTTCGGTGTCGATCTTCACCAGCCGGAACGTTTCCGGCTTCTGCGGCTTGCCGTCTTCCTGGATCTCGAAGTCTTCCAGCTTGAGGTCGGTGACCGGGTTGCCCTGCCGATCGGTGACGATCACGTCGACGCGGACGGTGTTGATGCCCGTGCGGAACACCGGCTGTTCAATTGGAGTGGCCGGCTGCTGCCCGGCGGGGGGCGCCGCTGGGCTTGGGGCAGATGGTGTGGCATTGGCCGCCTGCTCGACCGCGGTGGCCGAAGCGGACGCGAAGCCGAACGCGCCGCAGGCGGCGGCGAGAACGGCGGCGGTCACGGTGCGCGAGAGCGTTGTGCGCATGGCCCGATGATACCATCCAGAGAATGGAGACCATGACTGCCGTGCCAGCCCTGACGCGGCTGACGGAAGACGAGACGATTTTCCGCGACAGCGTGTACGAGTTCGCCGACAAGGAAGTGCGCCCGCTCGCGCGCGAAATGGACGAGCACGCCAAGATGTCGCCGGCGTTGATCCAGAAGATGTTCGACCTCGGCGTGATGAGCGTGGAGGTTCCCGAGAGTTATGGCGGCGCCGGCGGGACCTTCTTCCACTCGGTGCTCGCAGTGGAATCGCTGTCGCGCGTCGATCCGTCGGTCGGGGTGCTGGTGGACGTGCAGAACACGCTGGTGATCAACGCGGTGCTGCGCTGGGGCACCGACGACATCAAGCGGAAGTACCTGCCCAAGCTCGCCTCGAACATGATCGGCGCCTACTGCCTCTCCGAGGCCGGCTCGGGGAGCGATGCGTTCGCCCTGGCGACGCGCGCCACGGACAGCGCCGGCGGTTACGCGATCACGGGCCGCAAGCTGTGGATCACCAACGGCAACGAGGCGGACATGTTCATCGTGTTCGCCAACGTGAATCCCGACGCCGGCTATCGTGGCATCACCGCGTTCATCGTCGATCGCGGCACGCCTGGATTCACCGTCGGCAAGAAGGAAGACAAGCTCGGCATCCGCGCCAGC
>JALDXK010000560.1:0-4425 GCA_032155105.1 Acidobacteriota bacterium | reverse complement strand
CCCGTCGACGATCCGCCCGCTGTCAGCGGGCATTCGGCGGTACTGGCCCAGCAAATGAACGGCTGCACCCATCGCGATCAGGATCCACGCGGCTGGCCAGACAAGTGGCAGGCTCTCGGGAATCGACTGCCCATCCGGCAGTTGCCGGCGTGCCTGCTGCAGGTGCTTGTAGAAATGGTCGGGACCCTGTCCAAGGTTCGGGGACTCCGACCAGCCCGGCGTCGTCATCGCGGTGACGAACGGGATATGTTCCAGTCGATATCGGTTGCTCGGGCGGCCAGGCGCCGGGACGATTTCCTCGTAGTAGTTCGGAACCGTCCTGCCCATCTGATCGCGGCGCATCGCCTGGTCTTCCAGATACGACACTCGCGTTGCCATCAGCGCCACGACGAAACCTACGGCGGCGCAGGCGTAGATCCACGACGGCTTGTGCGCGCGCGTGAGAGGCCCCGCCGCCGCGAGCGCGAGCAGCGGCACTATCGGCACGAGATGTCGCGGTCCGTGCGCGTAGCCGCCTTCGGGAAACAGGTAAGCGGCGTACGCCAGCAGCCCTGTTGCCGCCGCCGTTGCGAGGCCGATCGACAACGCACGATCACGCCGCCACGTCGCAGAGGCGTTGAGCAGCGCGACCACCAGGATCGGCGCCCAGACGAACAATGACTTGCCTGGCGCGAACAACAGCACCGCGAGGCCGCGCGGGATATCGCTGATCGCGAACACCTGCGGCGGCATTATCGGGATCGTTTCACTCCAGTCGTAGCCGAGGTCGAACGGGGAGCCGAAGCGATACGCATTCCAGCCAAGTTGCAGCGCACCTGCCACCAGGATCGCTCCGCCAATCACGCCGGCCACGCCAAGCCGTCGCGGCATCGCAATTGTGCGCTCCGCGAGCACGGCGGCGACGAATGCCGGCGCCACGATCAGGCTGGTCACTTTCGTGAGGCCGGCAATGATGATCAGCAGCGCGGCGAACGCGACATTCCTTGCCGGCGTCGGCGCCGTTCGCGCCTCGATCAACAACGCGGCCGCCCAGACGAATGCCGCGGCGAGGAAGGCTTCGCTGAAGAGCGAGGTTCCGTACGGCCAGAGCACTGATGCCGCGCCCAGGATCATCGACAGCAACAGCGCCATATGCGGCAGCGTACCGAGCGCCAACGTGGCGCGATGGAACCCCACCACCGCCAGCGCAGCGGCGGTCGCCGTCGCGAGCATCGTCACACCGCCGACGAAAATCACCCACGCCAGCCCCTGCTCGCGCGGCACTCGCCGGATCCCCATCATCGACGCGAGCGCGCGACCGGCCAGGTGATGTGGCACGGCCAGGACCGCAGCGAGCGGACCGTACGGCGCGTACGGCTTGCCGTCGATGCCCACCTTGCCGAAGAACATCGACTGCGTATCGACGACCTTGCCGTCAACGACGACGGGTGTTTGCATTTCCGTCGCCTGCGGCACCGACAGATCGCCGGCGTCGACCAGATGCTCGGTCTGGAAGTAGACCTCGAACTCATCGGGAATGCGAAACGCATTCCCCGACGAAGTCAGTGCATACAGCGCCTGAAAGAAGACGAAGAGGCCGATTCCAGCGCGACTCATCAAGCGCTTTGTTTATCGGCAGTTGCGCGGTCTGACATAAACGCAAGAAGGTCAGGCCAGGACGTCTGGAACCCGTCCGAACCTGACCCTTGGAACTTCTGGTACTTCTGGAACCCCTGGAACCCTTGGGCTCAATTCAACTGAATGGAGATGAGCTTCGAGACCCCCGGTTCCTCCATGGTCACGCCGTAAAGCTTGTCGGCGATCTCCATGGTCTTGCGGCTGTGCGTGATGATGATGAACTGCGTCTTGTCCATCATCGAGCGCAGCATCTCGATGAACCGCCCGATGTTCGCGTCGTCGAGCGGCGCGTCGATTTCGTCGAGCAGGCAGAACGGGCTCGGCTTGTACTTGAAGATGCCGAACATCAGCGCGATGGCCGTGAGCGCCTTCTCGCCGCCCGAGAGCAACATCACGCTCTGCAGGCGCTTGCCGGGCGGTTGCGCGACGATGTCGATGCCGCTTTCGAGCGGATCGGATTCGTCGAGCAGCATGATGCCGGCCTTGCCACCACCGAACAACGTCGAGAACATGATCTGGAAGTTCTCGTTGATCGCGGTGAACGCTTCGCGGAACCGCGCATGCGTAGTCTCGTCGATCTTGCTGATCGCCTGGTTGGTTTGCGCGATCGACTCCACGAGATCCAGTTGCTGCGTGGAGAGGAAGCCATGACGCTCCTCGAGCTCCTTCGACTGCTCGATGGCCATCATGTTCACTGGACCCATGCGATCAATCTTTTCGCGCAGCTCGGCGATCGCCTCTTCGGGGGTCATCTGTATAGGGGCCGCTGCGGCCGCCTCAGCCTCCGTGTCCTCCGTAAGCGGCGGAGCAGCCTCCGTGTCCTCGGAACCGTCCTCGATCTCGTCGGGGTCGACAGCCTCAGCAGCACGAATTGCCCTGACATCAGGCTGTATCTGCCCCGATTCTTCCATCAACGTCACTTCGGCACGGATGTCGTCGAGGGACGTGTTCACCGTGTCGAGCGCCTGCTGCGCGAGGTGCGTCAGGTCGGATTCCGCGGTTGCACGCTGCACGTCGACCTCGGCGGCCAGGGCGCGCAACGCATCCACGGCGCGGCGGGCATCGCGGATGACCTGTTCCTGCTTTTCCGCCAACTGCTTGATCTCGACCGCGCGCTCGTCGGCGCGGATCATCTCGGTGCGCAGGCCATCGAGCTTGCCGACGTCTTCGTCCATCAGCCGCTGCCCGTCCGCAATCGCGTTCAGGAGACGCTCGCGCTGGTCGCGCATCAAGGCGATGTCTCGGGTGTTCGACTCGACACGCCGCTCGAGCTCCGCCGCCGCGTCTTCCATGCGCGACACTTCGGCCAGCGTCGCGGCACTGCGCTCGATCAATCCGGCATGGGTGGCGCGCGCTTCGGCCGCCTTCTGGCTGAGATCCTCCGCGGTGTCGCGGGCGGCGCTCAGCTTCTGCTGCGTGTCGTTGAGCGCGAGTTCGGCCGCGGTCTTCTGTTCGTTCAGGCGCGCAATCGACTCGCGCGCTTCCGCCTGCCGGGCATCGACGCTCGCGATCTCTTCGTTGACGCGACTGATCTCGGTGGTGATGAGATCCGAGCGCTGTTGCACGCGTGATTCGTCGTCCGACGCGCGCTGCGCCTGGCCCTGGACGCCGACGATTTCCTTTTCCTGCCGGTGGATCTCGCTCGACAGCCCGGCAATCGCCGCCGTCGCATGCGCGATCACCTGCTCGAAGCCCGCCAGGTCGGCGATCAGCTGTTCGAGCGACGCCGTGGCCTCCGTGATCTGCTCGCGCAGCTCCTTGATCTCGCGCTTGGTGGCGAGAATGCCGCGCGACTCGGCCTTGTCGCCACCGGTGATCACGTGGCGGCCGCGGAACACGTCGCCGTCCACGGTGGCAATCGGGAACGACACGGTAGGCGCCACGCGCGACGCCGCCTCGAACGAGTCGGCGATCAGCGCCCCGCCCATCACGGCTTGGATGGCCGCGGGGAACGGGCCGCCCACCTTCACGACCGACGACAGCGCCACGAAGCCGTTCGGAACCTCCGGCGCCGTCTGCACGGCCGAAACAAACTGCGTACTCTCCGTGCCCTCTGTCGACACGTAATGAATCTCCGTGTCCTCGGAAGGTTTGCCCCCGTTCTCGGAAGGTTTGCCAACGATGAATCCGCAACGGCCGGCGTTCTCCTGCCGGATCAACTGCAGGCCCGCCGAGACGTGTTCGAGCCGCTCGACGAGAATGTGCTGCAACAGATCGCCGAGGCAGGCTTCAACCGCCCGCTCGTAGCGTGGCTCGACCTCGATGAAGTCGGCCAGCGCGCCCATCTGGTTCACCTTGCCGTTGGCGCTGACCAGCACCATGCGTGCCGCATCGGCGAAGCCGGAGCGATGCGTGTCGATCTCCTCGAGCGATCGCAACCGTGCGGTCTTCCCCGCCAGGTCCTGTTCGCGCGTGCGCACGTCGCGTGACCGCCATTCGTGCTCGCTGCGCGCGGTCGACAACTCGGATTCGCGCGCCGCCCGGGCAATCCGCGCCGCCTCGAGGCTCTCCTGCGCGCGTTGCAGGGCTTCGGCCGCGGCCGCGCGCTCGGACCGCGCTCGCTCCAGTTCCGCGCCCAGCTCGAGTCGCGATTGCGCGGACACGGCGCGCTCGCGCTGCGCCGCCGCCGAATCGTGGGCCGCGTTGAGCGCGGTGATCGTGTTCAGCACCGCGTAGACGTCGCCACGCGCCTTCTCGACGTCCTGTTCGAGCGCCTCGATGGCGAGCCAGGCCTGCGTGTATTCGTCGGCGGCTGCACTCGCCAGGGTCGCCGCCCGGTCGCGCGCCTCCGCGGCTTCCACCGCCGCC
>JALDXK010000559.1:0-4429 GCA_032155105.1 Acidobacteriota bacterium | reverse complement strand
TGGTGCGCTCGACAGGGCTCGAACCTGTGACCCTCAGCTTCGAAGGCTGATGCTCTATCCAACTGAGCTACGAGCGCACGAAACCCCATTATCCCGCACAGCGAGACGGTTGAACCACGCCGTCTCCCGTTATTTCTAGCCGTGCGCCTTCAGCTTGTCCTTGAAGGCCTTCTCGAGTTTCTTCACCTTGGGCATGGCCACCGCGGCCACGTAGGGCTGATTCGGATTCCGCGCCACGAAGTCCTGGTGGTAATCCTCCGCCTCGAAGAACTGCTCGAGCGGCTCGAGCGTGGTGGCAATCGGCGCCGGAAACACGTTGGCATCGGTCAGCTGCTTGATGTACGCCTCGGCCACCCGCCGCTGCTCGTCATCCGCGTAAAAGACTGCTGACCGGTATTGCCGCCCGATGTCGTTTCCCTGCCGGTTGACGTGCGTGGGGTCGTGGGCGACGGCGAAGAATACTTTCAGTATCTGCCCGAACGTGATGCGGCTCGAGTCGTAGCGCACGCGAATCACCTCTGCGTGATCGGTCATGCCGCTGCACACCGCCTTGTAGTCCGCGGTGTCCGCGGTGCCTCCGGCATAGCCCGACATCACACCGATCACGCCGTCGAGCTTTACGAACACCGCTTCCGTGCACCAGAAGCAACCGCCGCCGAGCACGACCGATTGCGGCGTGGCCGTGGGGTCGGGCGGGATGTCGAGGGCAGGATCGGGAAACTGATCGGCGGGGATTCCGGCGTCGCCGCCGAAGAGTTCGCTGAGCTTCATTCAGCAATTGTATGGCAGCATTTCTTGCCGCGCCTCCGGCGGGGCGTTAGGGCGCCAGCCGCGATCGCGTCCAGGTGTGGCCGTGGCGCGTGTACACGAGACGATCGTGCAGCCGGCTCTTGCGCCCTTGCCAGAACTCGATGGTCTCGGGCACCACGCGATAGCCGCCCCAGAACGGCGGCAACGGCACCACGCCGCCGGCGTACGTCGCTGCCAGCCCGGCGTACTTCGACTCGAGCACGGCGCGATTGGTCACCGTGCGGCTCTGGTCCGATGCCCACGCGCCGATCTGGCTTTCGAACGGGCGCGACTGAAAGTAGGTCTCCGATTCCTGCGCGGACGTTTTCTTCACCGCGCCGGTGACGCGGACCTGGCGTTCGAGCTCGGCCCAGAACAGCAGCAAGGCGGCGCGCGGGTTCTGTTCGAGCTGGCGGGCCTTGTGGCTTTCGTAATTGGTGAAGAAGACAAACCCGGCTTCGTCGAAGCCCTTCAACAGCACGATGCGCGCCGCGGGGGAGCCGTCGGGAGTAGCGGTCGCCAGCGTCATCGCGTTGGCGTCGAGCAGCTCCGACTTGAGCGCTTCTCCAAACCACACCGAGAACTGCTGGATCGGATCCTCGTGCGCGTCGGCGTCGGTCAATGCGCGGCTGGCATACTCGCGGCGAAGGTCGGCAATCGTCATGGCTTGGTTACCGGCGCCCCGGCGGCGGGTGCCAGCTCGATCCAGATGCCGAGGAATCGTTCATCGGTCGACGCCGGATCGAGCTGCTTCGGATAAAAGCCGTCGTCCACCGTCACGGTGAGTGGGATGACGGTGCCGTTCACCATCGGCAACTCGACCTCCGCGGCCTCGCCGGGGACGAGCGAAAAGTCGCGGCGCCAGTCGAAGGTCGTGAACGTGACGTGGTTGGGCTGTCCCCCGCCGTGAAACCGCAGCACGACCGGCGCGGTGTGGCCCGGCGGCAACGCGACGGTGACTTGGGCGCGACGCCTGCCCGGTACCCAGAAACCGTTTGGCTCCGGATACATCCACTCGTCGTGAAAGAAGAATGAGATCGCGCCGTAGGCCGCGGCCGACAGCACGGTGGGGAGGATCGGCCGGGCGCCTGCATCGACGACGGCGATGGGAGTGATGGTGACGGCGTCAATGGCGCGCTCCATCTCAACCGGCCCGCGGAGTCCGACGAAGCTTGCGTTCACCGGCAGCCGGAGCGGCGTCCTCCACACCTGGCCGGGCTGGGGCTGGATGGACCACGATTGGAACGGCGGCCCGACGCGGCCCACCTGCAGCGCCAGTGGTCCGCCCTGCTGGGGCGCGTGTTCGTTGAAGCGGACCTCGATCGTATAGGTGCCGGCCGGCAGCGAGAAGCGCCCGTTGTGAACTACGCGCAACGGCTGCCTGTCGGTGCGTTGCAGCGGCCGCACCGCGAGCGTGAGCTGCGGGACCACCTCGGTGGCGGCGCCACGATGCAGCGGGTCGTAGATCATCGACGCGGGCCTCGCGTGCGCATCGAACCCGTCAAGGGCCGACAGCCGCGATCGCGCGCTGAGATCGACGCGCGGCAGCGGCGGCTGCGCCGGCAGGTAAGGAAGCGTGATCGCGATTGTGATCAGGCCCACGACCAGCGTGGCCGCGGCCACCAGCGCCGACCAGCCGGCGCGAGTGGTGCGCGCGCGGGCGAGCACGAAGGTGGCGGCGAAGGCGATGGCCAGCCACCACGCCGTGTGTAGCAGCGCGATCGTCCACGGGTGGCCAATGAACGTGGGCGCGAGCGTCCACAACTCCCAGCGCGGCGACCAGAATTCGAGCAGCGCCGATGTGCCATCGCGGGCGTTGTTCAGCAGCAAGCCGTCCTGCGCGATGACCAGCGTGACGCCGATACCGAAGCTGATCCAGAGGAGCAGATGCTGTGCGGCGCGCCTCGCCGACCCCACGGGCGCGGCACGAAATGCCGCCGCAATCGGCAATAACAATAATGGGAGCCCCGAGGCGATCGGGCGGGAGGGCGCCGCCGAGCCGCCCCACCAGATGCCGAAGGCGCCGACCGTGCCGAGCAAGGCGAGAAAGATCACCGTGATCTCTACGGCTTGCCGACGCAGTGTCCCGGCGCGCCACATGTGCCAGAGCCCCGTGCCGGCCAGGATGTAGACCGGCGCCACGGCGAGCAGTCCGTACTCCTGATCGAAGAGCAGTCCCGGCGCGCCCCTGCGCAGGTTGATCGGCGAGGTCTGCGTCATTGTTCCGTAGGGCGCCATGGGTAGCGGCGTGCCCCAATACACGTAAAAGAATGCGAACCACGCTGTGAGCGAGATCGCATAAATCGCGACGACCGCCCACGCTTTCGAGTTACGTAAGAGCGACGGCCAAAGTGAAGCAGGTTCCCTTTTACGCAAACGGTAAAGGACCACGAGCAGGAGCACCGCCGACATGGGCGCGTATTTCGTGCTGAGCCACGGCAGCGAGGCGATCGCGATGCCCGAGCCGACCCAGGGGCCGAGGCCGCGGCGATCGGGATCGCGCGGCTGCGTCAGGATGAAGGTCAGCATCACGGCCAGGCCTGCCGCGATCTCGGGGTACACGGTAAACGTGTTCAGCAAGTACGGCGCCGTCAGCGCAATCGCCGCCCACGCGAACGTCACGGCGCCAGGCGCGTTCAACGACGCCAGGGCCCAGCGCCAGGCGAGCACGACGGTCAGCGCGCCCATCGCGATCAGCACCGTCACCACCGCGCGATAGCCGCCGAGCGCGTAGACGGGCGTGAGCAGCACGGAAATCCCGATGGGATGAATCGAATAAATCTCACGATCGGTCCCGCGCGTCAGGTAGTGCGGGTCGAGGTCGGGCTCGTAATATTCGCGGTAATCGCCGCGCTGATGGTTGTTCTGGATCTTCAGGTCGCCGTCACGCCACAGGCTCTGCGCGATCACGAGATAGTGCGGCTCGTCGCCAGAGGGAAACAGCCCCGACGAGGTGAGCTTGATCGCGACCAGGCCGCCCGCCGCCATCGTCACCAGGAACAGCACCACGGTAATGGTCGAGAGCCGCCATTGTTCGATCGGGCGGGCCGTGATCAGGCGCGACTGCCACAGCACCCACACCTGTAACGCCGCCACGGACAGCCACACGACGGCGCCGAGCGGACCGGCCAGCGCCTGGAGCGCGGGCCAGCGATCGGGCAGCACCGGCAGGAACGGCAGCAGCAGCACGATCAAGGCGAACAGCGGCAGCACCAGTTCGCGCAGGCGCGGGCGCGTCGCGGCGGTGGTGCCGCGCGGGGCGTTCAGATGATCGATGCCGAGGAGGACCAGCGCGGCGAAACAGATGAAGCCGACGAGCGCCTGCCACGGCGGCAGCATCGCGAAGCGGACCACGCCGTCGGAGGTGACCGTCTGATCGAGTACGCCGCGCGTCACATAGAGCGCGAGGCCGGTGACGCCGCAGGCCAGCATCGGGATCAGGCTCGACATCTGTGAGCGATTCTACATAGGATTCCGCATGCTCATGACGAAAACGGCGCTAGTGGTGTGTACCGCGAGTCTGCTGGCCGTCGCGTGTCAGCCACGATCGACGCCATCGGCGTCGCCAGCCGTCGAGACACCCTTCGACGTTCTCATCACCAACGGCCGGGTCGTCGACGGCACCGGCGCGCCGTGGTTC
>JALDXK010000558.1:0-4441 GCA_032155105.1 Acidobacteriota bacterium | reverse complement strand
GCTGGGGCCCGCCGACATGTAGGCCATTCCGTACGGCTCGTGAAACTCCGACATGCTGTCGTCTTCGGGCGTCCCGTACGTGAACAGCTGCGAGAAGTCCGGCGCATAGACCGTGAGTTGCTCGGTCACGGTGTCGACGGCATAGAGATTACCGACGGAATCGAACGTTACGCCGAACACTTCCCTCGCGGTGCCATTGGACGTCAGCGCTTCGTGCGGCTCCGGTGCGAACCACGCACCGTTGACGTCGAAAGGAAAAGCTGTTGACGCGTTGTACGCGAGCACGGCGCCCGGCTGCTGGCCGAAGTCGTACGCCCAGCCGGCGGCAAAAGTACCGTCCAGCACCAGCGATTCGGTGGCCGGCGTGAAGACGAAGCGCGATCCCGGCGACATCGCCATGCCGTTGATCACGGCGACATGCCCGTTCGCGTCAGGCTGTCCGCCCTGCCACGCGAGGCGCAAGGTGAACAGGTGCGTGCCCTCCGCCGTGAAAGCCAAGACGCGGGCCACGCTTGAATCGGACACCAGCACGACGGTCGTGTCGGTCGTGTTATTGCCATCGACGATCGACACGGCTGCCGACGACAACATGTTCGGGATGAGTCCGAAGACGGGCGACAACTCGTCGAACGCGTTACCCGGAGCCCAATCCGCGTCGGGCAGCGCAATCTCCTCGCCGTCGCGGTTGTACACAGTCACCGCGCCGTTGTCGGCATCACCCACGAACAGCATGTCGTCGATGAACGTCACGCCGGCGGGCGCGCCCGGCCCATGCAGCTCGTGCCGGATGCCGAAGAGTTTGCCGGTGTCGGCCGGATTGAACGGGACGCTTTGCGCCACGAGAGCGGGCGCCACGACGAGAACGGCCAACGCCGTCAGGCCGAACAGTCGGCGAGCATGACGGGTAAGCGGGGAGAGCTTACGCATACACAAATGATCCTCTTGGCTTCCGCTCGAGCCGAAGCGGAAGACTAGTATGCACTTAACAGTCCCGTAAAGTCGTGTGCCATTTCGAGCACGGAATGCCGCGAATGGCTGAGTTTAGGCTGCCTGGGCGGCGACTAATCGTCAGGGTGACGATACGACGAATGCGGCGCGGCCCGAATCAGCCACGATTCGGCCTTCTTTGGCGCCAACCACGCGCCAGAAGTAGGTGCCGGGCTCGAGCCTGATTTCTTTAGGCCATTCGATCGAGATGCCGCGCGCGCCGACCTGCTGAAAAATGAGGGTGTCGATCTCCGTCATCACCGTGATGTTGTAACCGTCGACGCCGTCCACCGCAGTCCACTCGAGCCGCACAGGCGCCGGCCCGACGAAGTCGCGCTTCGGCGTCAGGTGATCGATCTGCTGCCGCGTGATCGCCGCCACGGGCGCCGCGGCGGTCGCATCGGCGTTGTCCTGCGGACGGCACGCCAGGCACAGCAGGGCGACGACCACCGCGCTACAACGGAATGTTGCCATGCTTCTTCGGCGGGTTCTTGTCGCGCTTGTGATCGAGCGTGGCGAGCGCCTGCACCAGCTTGGCGCGGGTCGTGCGTGGCAGGATCACCTCGTCCACGTAGCCGCGCTCGGCGGCTACATACGGACTGGCAAACCGCTCGCGGAACTCGGCGATCTTCTGCGCCCGCATCACCGCCGGATCGCTCGCCTTCTCGATGTCGCGCTTGTAGAGAATGTTCACCGCGCCCTCGGCGCCCATCACCGCGATCTCGGCGCTCGGCCACGCGTAGTTGAAGTCGGTGCGAATGTGCTTGCTGGCCATCACGCAGTAGGCGCCGCCGTAGGCCTTGCGCGTGATCACGGTGATCTTCGGCACCGTCGCCTCGGCGAACGCATACAGCAACTTGGCGCCGTGCCGGATGATCCCGCCGTACTCCTGCACCGTGCCCGGCAGGAAACCCGGCACGTCTTCGAAGGTGATCAGCGGGATATTGAAGGCGTCGCAGAACCGCACGAACCGCGCGCCCTTCACCGCGGCGTTGATGTCGAGCGTGCCCGCGAGGTACGCGGGCTGGTTGGCCACGATACCGACCGGGCGCCCGCCGAGGCGCGCGAAGCCGACGAGGATGTTGCGGGCGTAGTGCTGGTGCACCTCGAGAAAAGACCCGTCGTCCGCGATGGTGTGGATCAGGTCGAGCATGTCGTACGGCTGGTTCGGCGATGCCGGCACCAGCGTGTCGAGCGCGTCGTCTTCACGATCGAGCGGATCGTCGGTAGGCTTGCGCGGCGGATCGTCGAGGTTGTTGTCGGGCATGAACGACAACAGCTCGCGGACCAGCGCGATGCACTCGGCGTCGTCGTCGGCGGCGAAGTGGGCGACGCCGCTCTTCTCGTTGTGGGTCATCGCCCCGCCGAGGTCTTCCTTGGTGACGTCCTCGTGGGTCACGGTCTTGATCACGTCGGGACCGGTCACGAACATGTAGCTCGACTGCTTCACCATGACGATGAAGTCGGTGATGGCCGGCGAGTAGACGGCGCCGCCGGCGCACGGGCCCATGATCGCGGAGATTTGCGGTACCACGCCCGAGGCCAGCGTGTTGCGCAGGAAGATGTCGGAGTAGCCGCCGAGCGACACCACGCCTTCCTGGATGCGCGCTCCGCCCGAGTCGTTGAGGCCGACGATCGGCGCGCCGTTCCTCACCGCCATGTCCATGACCTTGCAGATCTTCGCGGCGTTGGTCTCGGAGAGCGACCCGCCGAACACGGTGAAGTCCTGCGCGAAGGCATAGACCACCCGGCCGTGGATGCGGCCGTGGCCGCTCACCACGCCGTCGCCGGGGATCACGAATTGATCCATCCCGAAATCCTGGCAGCGATGCGTGACGAGCTTGTCGACTTCCTCGAAGGTGCCGGGATCGAACAGCCGCGTCATGCGCTCGCGCGCGGTCAGCTTGCCCTGCTCGTGCTGCTTCTTGAGGCGCGCCTCGCCGCCGCCGAGCTCGGCGAGCCGCTCGCGCTCCCGCAATCGTTCGAGGGGGTTCATATTCAGATCGTCAAGCCCAATAGGATCGACAAACCTAAAGGTTTGTCGCCACACACGGATTGCTGAGGGTGCCGACCCCCTCGAGCTTGACCATCATGCGATCGCCGGGCGTCAGCGGACCGACGCCGGAGGGCGTGCCAGTGGTGATGACGTCGCCAGGATGGAGCGTCATGAAACGCGTCACGTGTTCGACGAGGTACGGCACGGGGAAAATCAACTCGCGCGTATTCGACTTGTGCCGGCGCTCGCCGTTGACCCAGCCTTCGATCTCGAGCTCAGACGGGTCGAGGCCGACGGCGATGCACGGACCGATTGGCGCGAAGGTATCGAAGCCCTTGGCGCGCGAATACTGGACGTCCCTGGCCTGCAATTCGCGCGCGGTGACGTCGTTGAGGCACGTCACGCCGAGCACATAGTCCATCGCCTCGGCGGCCTTCACGTTCGAGGCGCGCCGGCGGATCACCACCGCCATCTCCGCTTCGTGCTCGATGCGACCGGCCCACGCGGGAAGGCGGATGGCCTCGTCCGGACCAATTACGGCGGTCGGCGGCTTGAGGAACACGAGCGGCTCCGCGGGCAGCGGCTTGTTCATCTCGGCAGCGTGGTCCTTGTAGTTGAGACCGATGCAGACAACGATCGACGGCGTCACCGGCGACAGGAACTGGTGCGAGCCACCCGGCACGTCCTCTCCGACGCCGTAGGCTCCGAACACGTCGCCGGTCAACCAGCACAACTTGCCATCACGTTCGACGGCATACCGTCCACCGTCAGCCCGCTTCAATCGATAGATCCTGTCCATGCCTCTCCCAACCAGCAATCAGCAATCAGCAATAAATCTGCAATCTAAATCTGACATCTGAAAATCGACAGGTCACTACCGTGCCACCTCTTCCATCCGATTCGACTCCGGGCTCCGGTTGCCGGCCCGGTCCACCGCCACCACCGCATACACGTAGCGCGTGCCTGGCTTCACCGTGTCGTCGCGATACGTGGCAGCCGAAACAGGTTCCTTCGTGATGGGTTGCAGTGTGTCACCCGGCGCTTCGCCGCGCAACACGTGGTAGCCGGCCAGATCGGAATCGGTGTTCGCATCCCAAATCAGGTTGATCGTACCGGAGCCGGCAATCACCGCGAGCGATCGCGGCGCCGCAGGCGGGAACGTATCCAGTGGCGTGATGCAGGTTCGCGGCGAGGCAGGGCCGATCACCACCGCGCCGGCCACCTGGTCTACCGCGCGCACCTCGAAACACCGCTCGACCCCGAAGGCGACGCCTTTGATGTCGTGCCGCGTCACGGCGAGCGGCTGCGGCGTGATCGGCGCCGGCAGTTTCACGTCGTACGCATCAGCGGGTACTGGGTCGGCCGGTGTGATTGCATACACGTGGTACGTCGTCGCGACGGTGTTGAAGCCGAGCGACCTCGCCGGCAGCGGCGCCGGCCGCGGGGCCGGCGGCGTCA
>JALDXK010000557.1:0-4473 GCA_032155105.1 Acidobacteriota bacterium | reverse complement strand
ACTTTCTTCTCGATGACTATTCCCTCTTGCCTACGGCGTTCCCGCTCGCGAAACGCCCGCTCGGATGGAATGCGGATCTCCTCCACGCCCGCCCGGCGCGGGGTCGCCTTGATCTGGCGCACGTACTCCGACATCTGGCGCTTGAACTCGCCGCCGGGCAGCATGACGTCCGGGTCGAGCACCCAGAACAAGAAGCCGTAGTCCCGCACCTCGCCGCGCGCCAGTGCCGCGCCGGCGAGCAGGCCCAGCGCCTGGATCGCGAACGACAGGCCGTAGCCCTTGTGGCCGCCGAACGGCGCGACCCCGCCCTTCAGCACCGCCGCGGCGTCGCGCGACGGGTTGCCGCGCTCGTCGAAGCCGACGCCTTCCGGCAGCGGCTCGTTTAAATGTGCGTGGAGCATCACTTCGCCGAACATGAACGAGGCGGTGCCCATGTCGAAAATGACCGGGCCCTCTTCGGACGGGAAGCCGAAGCAGATGGGGTTGGTGCCCAGCATCGGGCGCGCGCCCCCCGGCGGCAGCACGAACGGATGCGCGCCGCAGGCGTGGAATGCGACCAGCCCTTCGCGCACGATCTTCTCGACGAAGTAGGCGTTGCGGCCGCTGTAGTAGCTGTTGTAGACGCCGACCGAAGCCATGCCGCCCGCGCGCGCCTTGCGGATCGCCACTTCCGCGGCGCGGTAGGCGGCGACGTAGCCGACGTTGTTGCCGCCGTCGAGCAGCGCGGAAATCGGCGTCTCGTGGACGATCTTCACCGGCGTGCGCGCCTTGCCGGTCTTCTCGTCGGCCGCGATCGCGAGCAGGCGCGGCAGCCCCGTGAACTTGTAGCCACACAGCGCGTTGTCCACGAGCTGATCCACGATGATGCGCGCGTCCTCTCCGCTGTAGCCCACCCGCGTGAGGGCACGCTCGCCGAGCGCCACGACTTCGGGCACGCTGAGCCGCACGGTGTCCGGACTATCCGTGTCGAGCAACTCCCGGGGTGACGTGCTGGGTTTCAATCGGTCTCCTTGCGGCTAACTTATCACGCCGAGCTTCAAGCTACAGGCTTCAAGCTTCAAGTTTTCGGCTGCTTGTGGCTTGTGGCTTGCTGCTTGTAGCTGGCCCCGGGCTGGCGCCTGGCATCTGGCGTCTGGCGTCTCCCTTAAGACGGGTCGCCAAGGACGCGGAGGGCGCAAAGGAAGAACCGTACTACGGGTCGCAAAGGACGCGAAGGCCGCGAAGGTATCAATAATTAGAACCAACCCCTAAGGTCGCGAAGGAACTGCGCAAAGGGTGGCATACGGGTTACGCCCTCAGCACTCGGAACTCAGCACTCAGCACTGATTCAGGCCCCTCAGCACTCAGCACTGCCCATGACTGGCATCTGGCGTCTGGCGGCTCTTACAAGGGACCTGCCCTCATCCCGCTCTCCCGCTCTCCCGTCGGGGTGGGCTCGAACTGGGTGGAGATCGTTAGCTGCGACGCCTCGGGTGTAATATCGCCGCATGCCGAACATCACGATGCTCGATATCGAGGAGCTGAGGAAGACCAGGCTCCGGCCTTACATCGAGAAGTGCCTGCAGAACCGCGCGCCCGACCCGGGCTTCCACGCGATGATGGGCCACAACCTCGAGCTGTGCGAGGCGATGTTCGTCGCCTGGGACACGATCTTCAACACCGGCCGCGTCAGCCACAAGCTGAAGGAGATCATCCGGGTGCAGCTCTCCCGCATGGCCTCCTGCGTCTACTGAGGAAACGTCCGGTCCGCTTCGGCGAAGCGGCAGGGGCTCACCGAAGGCGACATCGACGAGGGCATCGCCCATTACGCGGCGAGCCCGCGCTTCAGCGGGGCCGAAAAGCTCGCCCTGCGCTACAGCGAGCTGATGGCGCTCGACCCGGAAAGGATCGATGCCGCCTTCTACGGCGAGCTGCGCCGCCACTACTCCGAGGAAGAGATCGTCGAGCTCGGTGCCTTCATCGGCTTCAACATCGGCTATCACACCTTCTTCGGCACGCTCAAGTTCTACCCGATGTTCGCGCCCGACGGGCGCCTGGTGAGCCAGGAGGAATCGGCACGGATTTACGGGGCAGTGCCGGCGTCGCTCTCGAGCGCTGCCAAGTAACGACCGATGACTGACACTTGACGACTTCGATGTCACACATCGAACCGCTGAAAGCCGAGGACGTCCGCGACCCGGAGCTGCTTGAGTTGATCCGGCGCGGCGAGGTGCTCGGGGTGCCGGACGCGCTCTTTTCCCGCGTCCTCGCGCGCGTGCCTGCCTACGCCAAGGCGCTGCTCCGCGCCCTGATCGTCTCGCATGCCGAGGGCAGCGTGGACCACCGGCTGAAAGAAATCATCCGGCTGCAGCTCGCCCGCACGGCGGGCGATCCCTATTTCGCCGGCCTGCGCTCGGTGCGCGCGGCGCAGACGGGACTCGACGAAGAGCGCATCGCCGCGGGATCGGGCCGGTTCGAGGACGACCCGCGTTTCTCCGCAGCTGAGAAGTGGGCCCTGCGCTACGCGCGCGAGATGTACCTCAACCCCGAGCGAGTCGACGCGGCGTTCTACGCCGAGGGCAAGCGGCACTACAGCGAGGCGCAGATCATGGAGCTGGGCGCCTTCATCGCCTTCCACTATGGAATGCAGGCGTTCACCCGCACCCTCGGCCTACAGAGGCGCGATGGGTGATGGCTCTCCCGCCGAGCGGGTCCACGTCGCAGATAAGGCGCAGTATCTGGGACGCTGTACCTGGGACGCCTCATCTGGGACGCATGTAAGGTTTTTCCTGACACACATTGTGGAATTCTCCTGACAGAGCCTATGATTGCTGATCATTAGACTTTGGCCACGAAGAACAATAACGAGGGGGCCTCACAGGGGATGTCTTTCATGAAATTCCTAGCATTCGTGGTCGTGAGCGGGTTCTTGCGCTGCGACAAGTGCGTATCACGTACTTAGTCTTCGCGGGAGATCTGAATGGCACAGGACCAATCTCGCGAACTGCATCCTCTGGTGATTGATGCAACTGAACAGAGGAAGGAATACCGCTCACGACGTGACCAGTTCGAATACACGAGTTGCCACCCGTCCGACCAGCAGCAATGGCTAACCGAACGTTGGGAGATTCACCGAGAGGGCAAGACAAAGCTCACGTTGAAGCGGCCCAAACCCGGGCGACCAACGGTGTGTACACGGGGGCACTACAAGTAATGTTTGAGGAGCTGCAAGGGAAGATTGGAATTGGTGGGTGATACAACAACGAGCTCGGACCGGTGCCAGATACCGCATCGCGGGTGAAGCTGGTTTCTTACTCATCAGTGGTGACCGGTCACTCACTGAGGGAGGGAGCAGTGTGTTCCGCATCGTGGTAAAGAAGCTAAATTCTGAGTGAATTGGAGAAGCAATTCACCGCAGGTGGGGGGTAAGCATCTGATTAAGCATGAGTTAGTGCGCACCTCCATGAATACGTCGTTGCTGGTGGGTGGGGCGGCTATTCGCGTGGTGGGTTGATCTTAGCTAGAAGACGTTGGGTCTTAAGGGGGTCGGTTTCTGCCTTGGTAAAGCCGTCGCTTTGTATCCATTTTTCGAAGCGATCCATTGTGCCGTCAGCAATTTTTTTCGGGGTGTCTATTGGAAGGCGCAGTTTGGTCCTTATTTCAGTAGCTAGATGCGCATGTGTCCAGGGATAGAACTGATACCTCATTACCATCGCATATCCACCACATCGCCACAGTGCATCAATCCAACTTTTTGGCAGGGCCCTGACCGCAAAGACAGGTCTGATTCCGAGGAATTGTGCCATTTGAATTTTGGCAACGAATTCGTCCGAATCAAGATAGCCTAAAGTGTTTTTCACTTCGATTCCGTAAGCGATGCCATCTCGCTCAAATATGAAATCGAGATCTTGATTCGTCTGAGTCCATTTCTTTCCAGAAAATTCATTGGTCTCTTCACCCCTTAAGACAAACTGACGTCGCGCAAAGGCAGCTAGAACGAGATGTTCACCCTGCATCCCTAAGGTTCCGTCGCCAGCTGCGGTGGTATACGCATTTACCAGGTCGTAGACTTGCTTGGCTGCGCGCTTGTAAAACCGAAATGATTTGTGCCAAACCAGAATGATGTTGCTTCCAATATCAAGTTTGCGAGCCTCGCTTAGGACGAGACTTTCAGCAACAAGGCGACGCAATGCGCGGTTCGTAATCCAATGGAAGAATTCATCCTCGAACATTATTTCCAACTGGCGACTGTAAAATACTTCCTCGGGATGGTCTACGAAATATGCAAGTAGGCGAGCCCGAGCCTTGTCTTCCTCCGAATCGGGAACCCGAGGATAGTCGCGCATTGTTCTTAGAGCATTCTATTGTGCGGTAGCTTATAGAAACGCAGGGGGTTCGGCGATATCAGGGCGGCAGTCGGGGAGCTAGTAAAATGGGGTCAGTGTAAGATTTTCGCCTAAGTGAAACTTTGAACTGTCCCGCTCCGCGGTAAAC
>JALDXK010000556.1:0-4481 GCA_032155105.1 Acidobacteriota bacterium | reverse complement strand
CTCGAGCTCGATGACCGCCCGCGCCGTCATCGGCACCACGGTGTCCGCCAGCTCGCGCACCAGCCGGCTCGGGCTCTTGGCCTCGACCGTGTGCACGCGGATCTTCGACGGCCCCAGCGACTCGAGCCACACCGGCAGGCCGTCCTCGTCCGGCAGCGCCTCGACCCCCTTGGCCATCTTCGCCGCCATCGGGTGGGCGCGGTAGTCGAGCAGCTTCCTGCCGTTCTCGAGCATCTTCGCCACCGAGCCAATCTCGACCTGGTTGATGGTGAACTTCCCTGCCTTGATGCGCTGCTCGGCACGAATCAGCTTGGGATCGGTCAGCGCCACGAGCGACTCGTAGTGATAGTCGTCGTGGATGTCCCAGCGGGTGGCTGAACGCACGTCCGGTTGCTGCAGGATGCCGAGCGTCTTGAGGTAATCGAAGCTCCAGATGTCCTGGGTGTAGTACTCGGTCACATAGTGCACGCGCGCCGGCGTGCCGTTCCACTTGGCGTTGAGCTCCTTCGCCACCTCGGTCATGCCGGTGACGTTGCCGCCGCTGTCGGCGATCATGATGATGTTCTTGAAGCCCATCGTCTTCAGGCTGGTGGTCATGTCGCGCAGCACCGCGCGGAACGTGTCCTGGGTGATGAAGACCGCGCCCGGCGTGATGTTGGGGTTCTCGGGATTGCCGGGTTCCATCGTCACGATCGGCGCGCAGAGCGCGTTGCCGAGCTTGCGGGCGATGGCGTCGCAGGTCGAACGCAGCACGAAGTTGTGCTTCCCGTTGGCGTTGTAGGGCCCGTTCTTCTCGAGGCCGCCGCTGCCGATGATCGCGGTCGTCTTGCCGGCCTTGATGGCGTCGCGCGTTTCCATCCACGTCTGTTCTTCGATCCAGACGGTGTCGAGGGCGTCGATCGGCCGCACGCCGTCGGCCACGGCCTGCGCGGCGCGCTGCTTCTCGCGCTCGGCCTGCTGCTCCGGCGTGAGGTTGGCATCGCGGCGTTGGCCACCCTGCGCAAATGAGGGGGCGGTGGCGACCAGCAAGGCAACCAGGATGATGAACGGTTTCATGTTTCCTCCGCGGACAACGGTGACGTTTCTGAGGACGGATTCTACTTCGCCGCGCCACTGCTATGCGCGGTCGACGGCGTATGAATCGCCGGCCTGCCGATGCGCCGCCGAAAACGACCTCACTTCTGCGCGATCGGCACCTGCACCGTGAGCGATTCGAGCAACCTCGTGTTGAGCGTGGTGCCGGCGGACAACTGGACTTCATTCCCCTTCGTCGCCAGCACGGTAGCGGCCCCGCCAACACCCGCGCCGATCGCCGCTCCTGTTCCGCCGCCCGCGATGCCGCCGACAATGGCGCCCGCACCGGCACCGATGGCGCCACGCTTGACGTCCTTCTTCGTGCTCGACCCAGCTTCGCTCGCGATGCGTGCCGTCTGGATCCTATGGCTCTCTCCGCGCACGGTGAGACGATCGAATCGCAACGCAAGGGATGCGCGACCTTTCACGCGTCCCGACTCTTTCGCTTCAAGGACTGCCCCGGTGATCTCGGAGCCTGCCGGCACCACGGTCGCCCCACCCACGACGATCGCTTCGGCCAGGGTGGCCCTGACCTGATCTTCGACCTGGCTCGTGTTCGAGGCGATCGGCGTCACGAGCGTTAAGGCGAGCGGCGTTTCCGCGGGAATTGTCACTTCGCGAAATGTCGGCGCTGGGGGAGCGGGCGGCCTGGGCGCGGGAGGAGCGCTCGGCGCGGGTGCTGGAGTGCCGCCGCCAGGCGATGCCGTCTCCGGCGCTGGCGGTGAAACAGCGGCAGGCGCTGACGCGGCGGGCGGCGCCTGCTCCGCGGTACTGGATTGCGGTGGGCTCTGTGGCGAACACGCCGTTACAAGAACTGATGTGAGTGCCAGGATGAAAACCGATCTGGCCATGTTCGACCTCTCAATCTATTGCTTCGCTCCATCAGGGGAACTGAGCGGCCAGCTCATCTGGATGCGTTGCGTGTGAGCCGACCATGATTCCACCAGCCGCCGTCGGCTGCAAGCCGAAGTCAGGTCGATTCGCTGTAGGCGGGCCTTTGTATGTCGCTGGAGTGGTACGCCAGATATCGATACGCCACGACGACGGCGATCGCCAGGCCGGCGCCGGCGAGCGTGTCGAGGACGTAGTGGAAACGGCCGTACACGGTGGCGATCAGCAGACCTCCGATGATCGGGACGAGCAGGTACGCGAGTCGGCGCTGGTGTCGCCACGCGACCAGGGTGACGACGACCGCTCCCGACACGTGCGCGCTGGGAAATGCCCCGCCGCGGGCGCCGCCGCGCGCCGACACTTGATGAACGAGATCGAAAAAGAAGTGTCCGGAGAGCGGAGGGCCCAGGCGCTGCGACACGTAGTACGGGCTGTCGACCGGCAGCAGGATGAAGAACAGGTAGCTCCCCAGCATCACGGTCGATAGCATCAGCATCAGTTCACCGAAGGCCGCGCGGCGTCCACTGACGTACCAATACGCTGTTACCGCTGGAATGACGACCACGTAGGACAGGTAGCAGAAATGCAGGTACTCGGACAGCGGCACGAACGCCAGCCGTTCGCTCAGGTACATACTTGGTTGCCCGGCGAACAGCGCCGACTCCCAGGCCGGAATGACCGCGCTCAACCGCCAGTTACCAATGCCCGCCGCCAGCAGCTCCACTTCCTTGTACAGGAGAGGAAACAGCATCAATGGATGCCAGTCGCGAATCACGCGAAGGATCCCCGCCGCCGGACGCGCGCGGTTCAGGATCAGCAACGACACAGAGAGCGTGAGGTGCACCGCGACGAGCCAGAGCCGGCCCCGAACGCCATTCCCGAGCACCGCTATCAACGCGGCCGTGATCGCCAGGTACGACGCCGTGAGCGCCGTCGTCCAGCGAGCAAAGTCAACGGGCGGCATTCGAGTTGGTGCGCGCATGTCGCTGGAACTACACCGATCGCGAAATCAGGAATCCGAGGAGCGCGAGAGCGATGCCCGCCAACGCATCAGCCGCGTAGTGGTATCTCCCGACGACGCTTCCGATGGCAATCGCGAGCGCCAGCAACCCGAGCAGGAGGCCGGCAAGCGGAAGGCGTGCGCTCACAGCCAGCGCGGTGGCGAGCGAGGCGGCGGCATGCCCACTCGGAAACGTGTTCAACTGAACGCTGGCGACACCGAGCACGCGCAAGTTGACGCTCCTCACCAGCCCGGACGTTCGCAGTGGCGCACCCTCGATCGCACGCGGCGGTCGCGTGGGGAGCCATGGCAGCACGCCGTAGCACCCGAACACCGCCAGGAGTACCGCGGTCCAGAACCGGTCCGACTCCTCACTGAGGCCGGCGACGTACAGACAGGCGAAGCCGACCGGCACCATCGGATACACACAGAGATACGCGAGTTCGAGCAGCTCGATCACGTGACGCGGCGCTCGCTCGCTGATCGAGGCCACGTTCATGCCGATCAATCGATGGTCGAGTGCGAGCAGCCTGCGTTCAAACACCGGGTCCGTGCTAGTCACCAGGAGAGCGGGAAGCCAGTACCCTGTCAAAATGTACAGGAGCGGAATCGAGTCTCGCCACAACATTGCGGAGGTGCCGAACGCCGCGACGGTGAAAACAGCGATCACGACAGCGATCGCCGTGCCGATCACGCGGCGTCGTTGCCGTTGACCAATGCCAGGCACAACGACGGCGGCACCAGCGAGGTAGGCGAAATACGCTACGGTGATCCATTCCGACGCGCGTAATCCCATCCGATTCACATGCGATCCTACTGGAGCGAGCCTCACTCCGTGCTAGACTCTGCCGCTTAATCCGTCGTCGCCGTTGTATCCCGTCGCGACGACGGCCGCCCCGTGGACGGGACCGACCGCTAGGAGCACCTATGTCCTTCGTCATCACCCGGCTTGGGCTTGCAACGTTCCTCTTGTGCCTCGCCGCAACGAACGTCGCGGGCGAACCGCAAGCGACCCAGAAGAAGGAAACGGTGCCCAAGGGCTCGGAGGCCACAACAACGCAGCTGAGGGGAGAGCTCATTGCTGTGGGGCCGAACTGGCTCGTGGCCAGGATGGTTCCGGGCGGCGACTATCGATTCTTCGACGTCAGACCCGGCGCGATGGCCACCATTGAAGGCCAGAAGAAATCGCTGAGCCAACTGCGGCTAGGCACCATGCTCACGGCCGCTGTGACGACAAAGGAGACGCAGCTCGTCAAACGCACGACGACGATTACCAAGGGCCGGCTGCTCTGGTCGAGTCCCACGACCATCGTCGTGGCCTTGGAGAACAACACCACCAGGCAGTACACCGTGCCGTCTGGCTTCAAGTTCACGGTCGAAGGCAAACAGTTGGGCATCGACGAGCTTCGCACCGGCATGATCCTCACCGGCACCAACATCACCGAGGAGCCGGTGACGTTGATCACGGAAGAAACCGTTGTGTACGGAACCGAGCCGAAGAAGTAACTGAGCGGCC
>JALDXK010000555.1:0-4504 GCA_032155105.1 Acidobacteriota bacterium | reverse complement strand
GGAATAAGTTGCCGGTTCCACTGCAACACGAAGGGCCGTCGCGATCGTGTCGCACCGCGCTCTCAAGATCTGCGCTTCCTTGGAAAAGGGCACCACGTCGATGGTCGCGGACTCGCCCAGCCGGAGTGTCATCACCTGCTCCTGCTTCTCCCCGAGCGGCGATGGCGCGCCCCTGATTCGCTGCCAGCGAAGCCGGAACGTCATCGCCTTTCCCTCGAGCCGCAATGGCGTCACCTCTCCCGCCCATCCACCGATCGTCCTGTCCCGTGAAGCTGAGGCCGCTCGACATGTGCATCACGTCGCGCACGCGAATCGCGCCGCGGGGATCGCCCGGCCGGCGCCAGTCGGCGACGGGAGCGGGGTCATCGAGACCGAACGCGCCGTCCTTGATCACGAGCCCGACCAGCGTGGCGGTGAGGCTCTTGCCCATCGACCAGCTTTCGAGCTGCGTGTCTTTCGTGATGCCGGGCAGGTAGCGCTCGCCGACGATCTGTCCCTTGTGAACGACGATCATGGCGGCGGTGAGTCCCGCGGGATCGGCGAAGGCGAGATCGACCGCGGCCTGCATCCTGGCGCGATCCAGTGTCGCGGGCCACGGCTCACCCGACGGCGCGTCACCCATCGGCCACGGCTGCGAGGCAGCATCAGGCAGCGTGGTGCGCACGGGCACCGGCGTGAAGTGCACGCCGTCGCGATCGACGGGATGAATCACGCATCCCTGGTCGCCGTAGAAGGCGGCCGTGCGGGTCACGTTCTCCACGGTGACCCGAACCCGCTTCGCCTGCCGATCGACATCAGCGGTGATCGGCTTTTTCCGGTCGGGCTCGGTCATGAGGAAGTAGGCGCTGTTCTGCTTGGCCTCCTCGGCATCGCGACCCGAGACGAACACCGCCGAACACAGCACCTTCGCGTAGGTCGCAGCGCCCAGCGACACCGGGGCCTGGTAGGGCACGTCGGGGTGATGCGAGCGCGTGGGCGGGACCGCGCGTTGGGCCAGCGTGACGGCCGACAGCGCAACGATGCAGGCAACGATTCGCATGGTCATGGCTTGTTGTCCTCCGAGCGACGGCCCAGTAGCTGCCCTTCTTTCGAAACTCGTTGGCGCCGATCCCAACTGCCGTGTGCCCACCCGCGCCAACCGCACGAGCGACATCGATACGGCGACCTGCCGGTCACGCGCGCGCGGAGATGGTCGAACCAGCCTCGCCGGTGCGACAACGTGACAGGGAAGCGACCGCAGCGTGGACAGCCCTGAAGGATACGATGACCCATCAGGGCGCGATCAGGCGCTGAAACTTCGGCAGCACGCGCAATGTTTCGAACGCGGGATCCGACGCCGCCTCGAACTTCCACTGCTTCGGCTGCCGTGCAATCGCGAGCGACAACTGCTCCATCGCCCGGGCGGTGTCGCCGGCGGCGGCATAGCGGCGCGCCAGTTGGTACATCGCCTGCTCACTCCGCGGGTTGATCGCCAGCGCCTTTTGCGCCTCGGCGATCGCCTCGGCATGCTTGCCGGCCTTCGACAGCTCCGCCGATCGCGTGAGCAACCGGTTCGGCACGCCGGTGGTCATCCTCAGCAGCCGGCGCAGTTCCTTGAATGGTTCCTCGTGATCGTCGACGCGGATGTCGACAATCCGTTCGACGGTCGACTCCGAATTGGGCGGGAGCGGCCGGACCACGAGGATGCCGGCAGACTGCATGCCACGGGTGTCGCCGCCCTTCGCCTGGCCGGCGTCGAGCGCGTCCATCAGCCGCTCGGCCATCGAGCCCTTGCTGTTCCGGTAGGCGGCAGCCATGGCGTCGACCACCGCCTTGCTGGCCAGCGTGTTGCCCTGCGCGGAGAAGTTGGGACCAGACACGTGGCCGGCGTAGCCGCCCAGATGCACGAGGTCCTTGGGATCGGAATTGCGATCGATCACACGCTTGCCGGTGTACACCGCGGAGCGCCCCTTCGCATCGATCACCGCAACCTGACGGCTGTCGCGACCGGGGTCCTCGTCCGTGATGCGCTTCACCACTTCGTCGGGTGAGAGTCCCTGTTCGAGCAGCGCGATCGCCTTTGGTCCATATTGACGGTTGGCCGAGGCCTGCGTGGCCACGGCGCCGACACCGGGCTTCGCGTACGGCACCGCGGCGCCGGCCCCGAAGGCGCGGGACTGCACCCCGACGCCAAGCTCGTTGGTCACCGGGTCGAACGCGATGATCGAGAAGGTCCCGAACCAGGGATCGGGCCCGGCCTTTTGGCCAACCGCGGAGTCTTGAGCATGAACAGCGGTCGAAAGCAGGAGGAGTGCGATGAGAACTCTCTTCATGACCGAGACAGTTTAGTCAGAAAATGAGGGAATGATGGTGCGCGTAGCCCTGATGGCCGGCCTGCTGTGCGGCGCGGTTCTGCCCATTTCGGCGCAGGATCCGACCAAGACGCTGCCCGACTCGTACACGATCCAGTTCGACAACCACTACGTGCGCGTGGTCCGGGTTCATCTCGCGGCCGGCGCGAAGCTGCCCGATCACACCCACCCGGCCGGGACCACGGTGTACGTCTACCTGAATGGTTCCGACGGGGTGACCTTCAGCCATTCCGGCAACAGCAACCGCACGGTGACCCGCCCACCGGTGAAAACCGGCGCCGTCCGGGTCGCGTCCGGTCCAGAAGAACACCACACGGCGGAGAACCCCGCGTCGACGCCGAGCGACTTCCTGCGCATCTGGTTCAAGACCGAGAATGGCGGCGAGCGCAGCCGCCTGGCCCCAACCGATCAGGCATTCGCCAACACGCAGATGCGCCTCACGCGCCTCACGGTCGCGGCCGGAGCGCCCGCCCTGATCGAGACACCCGCGCAACAGCCCGCCCTGCTGGTTTCGTGGCCGTCAGGCGACACGCGATGGATTGATGGCGGCGTGAAAGAGACGCTGGCGACTGCCGGAGAGTTTCTGCGCGTCGATTTCCTCACGGCGCCCAAGTGAATTGTAAAGGGGTCTGGCACCTTTACATGGCTTTTTGCTGCAGCCAGTTCGATCACGATGCCTGCACACGTCGCAGATGCTGCAACGCGTGCACAGGGTGCTGTGGATGGTGCGCGCATTGCTCAAGGCACCGCTCGGAGGTGCTACATGCCGCGTCCTTTACGGTTTTTGCCAGCCGGTTCGGTCCATCACATCGTCAATCGGGGCAACGACAAGAAGACCCTGTTCGAGACCACGCGCGATTTCGAAGAATTTCTCTGGTTAATCGCCTGGGCGAAGCAGCGTGCCACGATCAGAATTCTCGCGTACGTTTTGATGCGTAACCATTGGCATTTCGTCCTCTGGCCCGCAGAGAACGGCCAGGTGCAGACGTTCCAGCATCTTCTGACGACGACCCATGCGATTCGGCGGAGACGAGTCACCTGCACGATCGGGCAAGGCCACATCTATCAAGATCGCTATCGCGCGTTCGGCATCTGGAGCGAGGCGTACTACTTCAATGTGATTCGGTACGTTGAGCAGAATCCTCTGCGTGCCAGCCTGGTTAAATCTGCCGCCAAGTGGCGCTGGTCTAGCCTGGCTGAGCGGCTCGGTCAGCGCCGCGACATTCTGGATGAAGGGCCGCTCGCCCTGCCGACCGACTGGGCGACCACCGTTGAGACCTGCTTGCCAGCGCCGACTGTCGACGAAATCCGCAAGTCGCTGAAGAAGTACTGAGAAAATGAAACCCTCGCGCCTTGCGCGTTGTTGGTAATTGCAGCAGAACGACACGTTAAGGTGCCAGACCCCTTTACAATTACGCCGGCGTCCGGTCCATGTCCTGGAGGGCGCGGACGCCGGTGCGCATGCCGAGCAGCCACGTCGCGATGCTCAGCACCGCGGCGCCCGAGAAACACGCCGCAATCAGGAGTTGCTGGCCGCCGGTCAGCGGGCGTTCGCGAAGCTGGCTGAACAGGTACACACTCGACGGCCATCCCAGGAGCGCGATCATCACCAGGATGAACAACACCGCCACGATCATGAAGGCGACGCCGCCATACGAGCCGGCGACCTGGCTCGGATTGTCGGCCGCAAACCGCGGATACCGCGCGCCGAGACCGGTACCCAGGCCCACCAGCGCAAACGCCATGAACACGATCGCCACCGCCGACATCCGTTTCAGGAACGGGTCGACGCCGAGCAGTTCGTTGCCGGCGATGACCAGGCTTTCCGTCAGGATCACGATCGGCACCAACCCGGTCCAGAACTTCGACCACAGAAAGTCGCGCAACGAGATCGGCGCCGTGCGAATGATCCAGAACGCGGCGCCTTCCGCCGACACCGCCGGGAACACGAAACGCACCGTGACCGTCGACATGACGAAGCTCGCCATCGCCAGGTTGAGGAAGGCGTAGACGTTCTTCAGGAAGCCGCTCATGTAGACCATGCGATCGAGGTCGAGCACGCGGAAGTTGTAGAGATACAGCAGGACGAGCGCGAGCAGCGGCAGCAGCTGGAGGATCTGGCTGATGTCGCGCAGGAAGATCTTCACGTCCTT
>JALDXK010000554.1:0-4510 GCA_032155105.1 Acidobacteriota bacterium | reverse complement strand
TGGTCGAAGAACTGGCCGAAGAAGGTGAACATCGAGTTGAACGGCGCCGACAGGCCCGCATCGGGGGCCACGTTGCCGATCGGCAGCGTGCCGAGCGGGTCCGGGTCGACATTGCCGGCGACCGCAACCGCGGCGGGATTTCTCACCGTCTGATCGGCGATCAGGTTGCTGATGATGCGCGGCTGACGGTCAGAGACGAATCCCTGCAGCTGCGTGTAGGACGTCGGGTCGCCCGCGTTTTGCGGCCCGGGACCGTCGAGATCAATCGGCAGCGTCTCGGCCGGCTTGAACATCGGCGTAGTCATGCGCGGAAAGATCTGATCCGAGGCGCCGAAGTTGGTTCTGGCTGCCTCCAGGTGGTTGAGGGTCCCATCGACCGTCCGCAGTCCGTGTGGGAATCGCAGCTCGTTCACCTGGTTGGGGCCAGGTCCGAACAGATCTCCCCCGGCCGAATGCGCCTGGGCAATCTGGATTTGACGGAAGATGAATCGCAAATCTCCCGCATTAAGGCTGAACCCCGCTCCTACCGGCGCGCCCTGTGCGTGCGCGATGGGAGCAAGGTTAGGTATTGCGCCTCCGTTCGATAAAACCATGGTGATCACCATGGCGATCGCAAGACGCTTGTGCGAACGCGCACGACGACAAGTGGGCATAAGTGACTCCAATTGCCCCGCCAGGGTAACGACACGGACACCGCGACACACGGGACCGATCTCGGGAAGGAGACGAGGCTCGCGCAGGTTACGGATATTTCAGATGAGCCGGAATGGCCCGTTAGCGGCGGCCGAACTGGACCTTAGTGGGGCAACGAATGGCCCCCCCGGAAAGGACTAGACGGTTTCTCCCGCGGAGCAGACAAACGTATGCCTCCCGGAAGCCACGTTCGTGGTGGGCACGTGATTTGTTGGGCATTTCTTGCGGGTTCGGCGCTTGCATGCAGAGCTTGCACGCGTAATGTCAGTGTTTTCGAAATCGCGGACGCGAAGTTCCCGAGCCGCCCTGCGCCGCCGCGCGGCGGAGCACGAACGCGCGCGTCTTGGAAGGGACCTGCACGATGGCGTCATGCAGGGCCTCATCGCGATGGACATGCAACTCGAGGTGATGCTCCGCGAATGCCGTCACGATCCGGTGTGCATGGCCGAAACCGTGAATTCGGTGCAGAACCGCATCCGCGCCGAGCTGATGGATCTCGGGGCGCTCATCGAAGAGTGCCGCAGCAACGACGTGCCGGCGTCACGCCTGTCGGAAACCATCAGCGAGGTGGTGTGGCGGTTCAACCGCAGCGGCGAGATCGCGGCCGCCTGCTTCGTGCCGTGCGAGAAGGAGGTCATCCGGCTACCGCGACGGGTGTGCAGCGAGCTGGTGCGCATCGTGCGGGAGGCCCTGGTCAACGTGCGGCGCCATAGCGCCGCCCGTAACGTCGTCGTGGAATTTACGTGCAATTCTTCGGAATATTGCTTGACAGTGACCGATGACGGGACCGGAATTGTCGGCCGTAGGCCGCCGGTCATCATCAACGAGCGAGTGCATAATATTGGGGGGACGCTTACCCTGGCGCCTGCTTCACGCGGCACCCGCATCGTCATCACCATCCCACGTGAGGGGCCATGGAAACATCACGCGTTGCACGAATCGCGGTGGCTGACGACCATCCGATTTTTCGGGACGGGCTGAAAGCCCTGCTCGCCACTGAACCTGGACTCGAAGTGGTGGGCGAAGCCGGTAACTGCGAGGACGCCGTGCGGATGACGGCCACCGTAGTCCCGGACCTCCTGCTGTTGGACGTCTCGATGCCCCCGCCTGGGGGGCTCGCGATCCTGGAACAAGTCGCTCGCCAGGCACCGACGGTCAAGACCCTGCTGCTGACGGCGGGCATCGGCCGGCAAGACGTGGTCAGGGCGTTTGAGCTGGGGGCCCGTGGGGTCCTGCTGAAGGAGCACGCCACTCCGCTCCTGTTCCAGAGCATTCACGCGGTGCTGCAAGGGCAGTACTGGGTGGACCGCGCCATCGTCGGCAAGGTGATCGACGCCGTGCGCGACATGTCACATCACGTCAGCGCCACGCGCCATTCGAGCAACCGCTTCGGTCTCACGCCGCGCGAGTTGGAAGTCGTTGGCGGCGTCAGGATGGGCGAGTCAAACCGCGAGATCGCGACCCGCCTCTCGGTGCGCGAAGACACCATCAAGCATCATCTTTCCAAGATCTTCGACAAGCTCGGGGTCTATTCGCGCGTGGAGCTGGCGGTGTTTGCGATCAATCACGGCCTCGACGCGGCCGAGCCTTCGGTAGCGGCGGTGCCAGTACCCTCCCCTGTCGTCCGCCCGCACCTGGTTCAGTCAAGCCAGCCGGTGGCAAGCGCGCGACCGGTCTTTCGCACCGGCGCAAAGGCGAGCGGGAGAACGCCGCTCGGCCACTGAGGTTATGGTTCGTTCGCGACGGTGATCGAGACGCTCGACGCCGTCTCCCTGCCTGCCGCATCACGGGCCACGGCGGTGATGGTGTGCATCCCGTTCGCTGTGCTCGTCGTCTGCCAGTCGATCTCGTAGGGCGCCTCGGTGTCGACGGCGCCCAATGGTGCGCCATCGAGCAGGAACTGCACGCTCGTGACGCCGACGTCGTCCACGGCCGTCGCCGCAACGGTGACGTTTCCGTAGACCGGCGTCTCGGGCGCCAGGGTGGTCAGCATTACCGTGGGCGGCGCGAGGTCGTTCCGCACATTCACGATCACGGCCGTCGCGGTGGCCTCGCGCCCGGCGGCGTCGCGAACCACGGCGGTCAGCGTGTGCGCACCGTTGGCCACACCCGTCGTGGGCCACTCTACTTGGTACGGAGCCGCAGTCACGGCCGCGCCGAGCGGTGCGCCGTTGAGCAGGAACTGCACGCTGGTCACGCCAACATCGTCGGCCGCGACCGCGCTCACCACTACGAGTCCGTCCACGGTGGCGCCGGCGGCTGGCGCCTGCAAGCCCACGGTCGGCGGTGTCAGGTCGTTCGTGACCGTGACGTTCACCATGCTGGCGGTGGTCACGTGTCCCGCAGCGTCGCGTGCAAGGGCTGCGATCGTGTGCACCCCATTCGCCGTTTGCGTCGTGACCCATTCCACGTCGTACGGCGCCTCGGTATCCGCGGCGCCCAAGGGTGCGCCATCGAGCAGGAACTGCACGCTCGTCACGCCAACATCGTCGGCGGCCGTGGCCGCGATGGTCAGCGTTCCGCCAAGGGGCGCCGTGCCCGATGGAGCGGTCAGCGCTACCGTCGGTGCGGTGACGTCGTTCAGCACCGTGACGCTCACCGCTTCCGCGGTGGTTTCCCGGCCGGCGGCATCACGAGCAACTGCGGTCAACGTATGCGTGCCGTTGGCGGCATTCGCCGTTGACCACTGAACCTGATACGGAGCTGCGCTCACGACCGCGCCCAGTGGGGCGCCATCGAGGAGGAATTGAACACTGGTGACCCCAACGTCGTCGACGGCCGTTGCCGTGACGGTGGTGTCGCCGGCCACCGTCATCCCTGCGGACGGGCTCGCCATTGCCACCGTCGGCGCCACCAGGTCGTTGTGCACGGTCACGATCACGGCGGTTGCCGTCGATTCGCGTCCGGCTGCGTCTCGTGCGACGGCGCTCAGCGTGTGGGCGCCGTTGGCGGCGCCCGCAGTCAGCCACTCCACTTGGTATGGAGCCGCGGTGACGGCACCGCCGAGGGGTGCGCCGTCGAGCAGGAACTGCACGCTCGTGACGCCGACGTCATCGGCGGCCGTGGCCGCGATCGTCACCGTTCCGTCCAGCGATGCCGCTGCTGACGGAGCGGTCAGCGACACTGTGGGCGCGGTCACGTCGTTCAGCACCGTGACGCTCACAGCCTCCGCGGTGGTTTCGCGTCCGGCGCCATCACGAGCCACGGCGCTCAACGTATGCGTGCCGTTGGCGGCACTGGCGGTTGACCACTCAACTTGATACGGCGCCGCGCTCAGGGCCGCGCCGAGGGGTGCGCCGTCGAGCACGAACTGCACGCTCGTGACGCCGACGTCGTCGGCCGCGGCCGCGCCAACGATCACGACGCCCTCCACGGTGGTACCGGCCGCGGGCGTTACAAGGCCAACGGTTGGCGGGGACAGGTCGTTGGTGACCATGACGCTCACGGCGCTGGCGGTGGTCACGTGTCCGGCCGCGTCGTGGGCCACGGCGGCGAGCGTGTGCGTGCCGTTCGCCGTCTGCGTCGTGATCCACTCCACCTGGTACGGTGCTTCGGTATCCGCGCTGCCGAAGGCCGCGCCATCGAGCAGGAACTGCACGCTCGTGACGCCGACGTCGTCGACGGCGGTCGCCGTGACAGTGACGGTGCCATTCACCGTTGTCCCGGCAGACGGGCCCGCCAGCGCCACCGTCGGTGCCGCGAGATCGTTCAACACCGTGACACTCACCGCTTCCGCGGTGGCTTCGCGGCCGGCGGCATCACGGGCCACGGCGGTCAACGAATGCGCGCCGTTGGCACCAGCGAGGGTCGGCCAGGC
>JALDXK010000553.1:0-4511 GCA_032155105.1 Acidobacteriota bacterium | reverse complement strand
GCCGAAGGCCGCTACGGCGAGGTCGCGCCGTGGCTCGCGCGATTGTTCGCGAGCGTAGGCGGATGCGATGAAACGGTAACCGCGGCGGTGGACGGTCTGAATGTACGTTGGCTGCTTGCGATCGTCGCCGAGGGCATCGCGCAGCAGGCCGATGGCTTCGAGCAGCGAGGACTCGGTCACGAACGTGCCGGGCCACGCGGCATCCATCAGGGTCTGTTTGCCGACCACTATGCCCGGCGTGGCGAGCAAGGCGGTGAGGACGGCGAGCGCCCGCGGCGGTAGCGGCACGGACTGCCCGTTGCGCCACAGTCCATCGCCGGGGACGAAGCAGAACCCCCCGGGGCCGAAACTCACAGATTCAGGAATTCTTCCGTTCATCTTGAGGACTTCGCCGACTGGCCTTGCTCATTGTAGGCCCATGTCACTGTTTACCACCAAGCCCATCGAATCCGTCGCCGCGCGCGAGCTGTCCGGCGAACTGCGGCGAGGCTCCGCCAGCTTGTCCGCCGGAGCTTCAGCGAAGGCGGAAGCGGGCGTCGGCCACGCGGGCGAGCCGGTCGAGGCGGCACCGCCGATGAAGCGGGTGCTGGGAGGCGTGGACCTGACCCTGCTCGGCATTGGCGCCATCATCGGCACCGGCATCTTCGTGCTGACGGGGCAGGCCGCTGCTGCGCATGCCGGCCCGGCCGTGGTGATGTCGATGCTCATCGCCGGCGTCGCCAGCGCGCTGGCGGCCATCTGTTATGCGGAGTTCGCCGCGTCTGTTCCCGTCGCGGGGTCGGCCTACACCTACGGCTACGCGACGCTCGGTGAGCTGGTGGCCTGGATCATCGGCTGGGACCTCGTGCTCGAGTACGCCCTCGGTGCTGCGACCGTGGCGGTGGGCTGGTCCGGTTACGTGGTGTCGTTTCTCGCCGACATCGGCGTCACGTTCCCGCCACTGCTCAGCGCCGCGCCCGGCACGGCAGTCGTGCTGGCTGACGACACCACGGTCGCGGCCCTCTTCAACCTGCCGGCGGTCCTCATCTCCACCGCGGCGACGGCGCTGTTGGTGATCGGTATCCAGGAATCGGCCCGCGTCAACGCGGTGATCGTCGTCATCAAGGTGGCGGTCGTGCTGCTGATCATCGGACTTGGAGGAATGTTTGTCACGGCAGAGAACTGGTGGCCGTTCATTCCGGAGAACACCGGCGTCTTCGGCGAGTACGGCTGGAGCGGCGTGCTGCGCGGCGCCGGGGTGATCTTCTTCGCCTACATCGGCTTCGACGCGGTCTCGACCGCGGCGCAGGAGGCCCGTCACCCCCAGCGCGACATGCCGCGCGGCATCATCGGCTCCCTGATCATCTGCACGGTGCTCTACGTGCTCGTCTCGGGCGTGATGGTGGGGCTGGTGCCGTATCAGCAGCTCGGCGTGCCCGCGCCGATGGCGGTGGCCGTGGACGCCGCGCGCCTGAAGGCGGCCGGATCGGCGTGGCAACCGCTCCTCGACCTGATGCCGTTTGTCGTCAAGCTGGGCGCGATTCTGGGCCTGTCGTCGACGATCATCGTCCAGATGATGGCGCAGCCGAGGGTGTTCTTCGCGATGAGCCGCGACGGGCTGTTGCCGGCATGGGCCTCGCGAATCCACCCGCGCTTCCGCACGCCGCACCTCACCACGATCCTCACCGGCGCGATCGTGATCGTGGCTTCCGGCTTCACGCCGATCGGCGTGCTCGGTGAACTGGTGAGCATCGGCACGCTGTTCGCGTTTGTGATCGTGTCGATCGGCGTGATCGTACTGCGCCGGACCAGACCCGACCTGGAACGGCCGTTCAGGGCACCGTTCGTGCCGGCGCTGCCGATTGCGTCAGCGATCGTGTCGTTCCTATTGATGCTGGCGCTGCCGTGGTCAACGTGGGAACGGTTGATCGTGTGGATGGCGCTAGGCCTGGTGATCTACTTCGCTTACGGTCGGACACATTCCAAGCTTCAAAACGAACCGGTCTAGAACTGTGACACGGTTACAGGGTTACAACGTTACAGGGTTCTCCTTCGCACGGAGGAGAACTCGTGTAACCGTGTAACCTTGTAACCGTTTCAGAGCCACTCGTTCTTTTGAACGACCGGCATCTGGAGCGCGCGTTCGCGATCGAGGTCGAGCGAGCCGACGTGCAGCGACATCGGCGATTGCACCCACTTGTAGATCGACTGCGAGAACAGCTTCGTAAATCGCTTCGCCCAGCCGGCGAGCGTGTCGGGTGGATAGTTCGGGTACAGCGCCTTTAGCGCGGCGGCGACTTCGTCGGCCGACATCTTCTCGCCGGCATAGAGATGCAGGCAGGCGTCGAGGATGGGGAAGGGCATCAGCTCGTTCTCCGCGACCTGCTGGTCGGCAAATTCCGGACCCGGATCGGTGTGCAATGTTGCCGAGACTCCCTTGAAGCCAAAGCGGGTTTCGAGTCGTTCGAGCAGCGCGATGACGATGGTTTTCGGCACGTTGGCGATCACCGACAGCGCGCCTTCGAGATCGCCCCCGATGGTCGTATAGCCCACCGCCTTCTCGCTCATGTCGCCGGTCTGCAGGAACAACGCGCCTGACGAGTTCGCCCAGTTCCACATCCGTTGCCCGCGGATGCGCGCCTGGATGTTCTGGCGGGTCAGCTCCGTCAACTCCCCGCCGCCGAGCATGTGCGTGGTGGCCTCGATCTCGCGATCGGTCGCCTCGTCGATGGAAATGGTGTCGAGCGACACGCCCAGCTCTTCGGCGAGCACCAGCGCGGCGTGTTTCGTGTCGCCTTGCGAATGGCGGCTCGGCATGTAGAACGCGGCGATGGAGGTGCCTCCCGTGATCAGCTGCGATGCGCGCCACGCGACCAGCAGCGTCAGCATCGAATCGCGCCCGCCAGACAGCGCGATGCCGAGCGATGTGAAGGCGCCCGTCTTCTCGTAGTAGCTCTTCACGCCGAGGGCGAGGGCCTCGAACAGATCGTCGAGCGCGCGATCGCGTGGATCGACCGCCGGCCCGCGCGCGGCTGGGAGGAAGAAGCTGCCGCCGTCGGGAGGTGGATACGCGAGCGACGAGGGGTCGGCCGTGGCGCCGCTGACGCGAATCGCCGGCACGATGGTGCCTTCGAGGCGGAACGATTCGCAATCGCTCCGGAACGTGGTGTTCTCGATGCGCAGGCGGCGCGTGCGATCGAGGTCCACTACCGTCGACCACCAGCCTTCGGTGAACCGAGGCGCTTCGAGCACGAGGCGGCCGTTCTGGAAGACGAACCCGCCACCGTCGAAGATCAAACCGTCCTGGCCGCCCACCGCATTGGCATAGAGCAGCACCGCCTGGTTGTCGGCCGCGCGCGTGGCGAGCATCTCGCGCCGGGTCGAGTCCACGCCCATGCGATACGGGGAGCTGGACAGGTTGACGACGATCTCGGCGCCCGAATAGCAGCGGCGGCGCATCGGCCCATCCGGGGACCAGGCGTCTTCGCACACTTCCACGGCGACGTCGCCGAAATCGAACTGGAAGCGATAGTCGCCGAGCGGCACGCCGCCGGCATCGAGCGCCAGGCCCGGTCCGCCGCGGGAGAACGTGCGCGCTTCGTAGAACACATTGTAGGTGGGCAGCTTTTCCTTCGGGACCAACCCGGCGATAGTGCCCCGATGCACCACGGCGGCGGCGTTGAACAGCTGGCCGCTGACCGACACGGCGAGGCCCACCACGAACACCGTCGGCGCGCTCGCCGTCTCCCGGGCGAAGTGCTCGAGCTGCTCGCGCTGGCCGCGCAGGAACCCGGGCCACTGCACGAGATCCTCTGGCGGGTAGCCGCCGACGACTTGTTCGGGAAAGGCGCCGACGGTGACGTTGGCGACCGCCATCTCGTTCGCGACCGCGACGAGCCTCGAGACGTTCGACCGCACCGCACCGACCGTGGGACTCAGGCTCGCGACAGCTAGCTTCGCCAGACGCATCCTCACAAGGTTACATCGGTTACACGGGTTACATGGTTACAGGGGTTCTCAGGGGTGCGAACGAACCGAAGAGAACCCTGTCACCCTGTAACCGTGTAACCCTTGTAACCGTTCTAGTCGGTTAACGGTTTTTCACCGAAGAACTTGTGCGGCTTGGGCCCCTTCCGCTTCTTGAGGCCGAAGTGCTCGATGGCGTGCTTCTCGAGATGTGTCATGGCGTCGGGCACCGAATCGGTCACCAGCATCAGGTCGAGATCGCCGGGTGAGATCGTCCCTGCCTCCACCATCGTCTTGATCATCGACACGAACGGCGCCCAGTAATCGCGCCCCATCAGCACCACGGGGAACTGCAGGATCTTGCGCGTCTGGATCAGCGTGAGCGCCTCAGTCAGTTCGTCGAGCGTGCCGAACCCGCCGGGCAGCACGACGAAGGCGTACGAGTACTTCACGAGCAGCACCTTGCGGACGAAGAAGTAGCGGCAGGTCACCCAGCGATCGAGGTACGGGTTGTGGGTCTGCTCGAAGGGGAGCTCCACGTTGCAGCCAACCGAATGGCCGCCGGC
>JALDXK010000552.1:0-4528 GCA_032155105.1 Acidobacteriota bacterium | reverse complement strand
CCGTAGACCTCCGCGTATTCAGGCGTGGACATGCCGCTCATCCACCGCGTAGCTGATCCGTGGTCGGGCGTGGCCTGCGCCGGGAAAGCGGGCGCGGTAGTCGGCCTTGAATTCCTCGATCGCACGAAGACCGGCGGTGTAGCGTCGTCGGTTGCGGCCGTCGGCCTCCGGAGCCACAGGTTGTAGGACTTCTGATAGTTCAGATAGAGCGACTGGATCGCACCTTCGAGCTCGGCCGGCAGGTGTGGCTCCATCGAGCCGTCGGCCGGCCGGCGCTTTTTCGGCAGGTCGTCGCGGATGCGCAGCCAGAGATCACGGTAGGTGGGCTGATCGCCGGTCATGGCGTTGTCTTCCACCGGCACGCGCGGCACCTTCACGATTCCGGACTCGATGGCGTCGATCAGGGAGAAGTCCGACACCACCCACGGAAAGAGGGAACCCTCGTCGTAGCCGCTGCCGCGAAGGAAGAATGGCGTTGCCGACAGGTCGTAGATGGCGCGCAGGCCGAGCTTGCGGTGCACCGCTTCGAGCCCCGACATCCAGACGCGGGCTTCTTCCTCGCGTTCCTTGGCCTCGATGCGATCATCGCCGGTCGCCTTTTCAGGTGCGGCGGCCGGTTTCCCGCGATAGCAGTGGTGCGCCTCGTCATTGAGGACGATGATGTGCTTGCTTCGCGCTGGCAGAAGAACAGCTTCCGTTCACGATCCGGATCGCCCCAGTACTGCAGCAGACGTTCCGTCGTTCTCGTGCATCCAACAATGACCGGCGCCGCCACGCGAGAAGTATAGCCAACACCCAGACAGAAGAGGTCAGGCGTCTGTTTCGCATTCAGGCAAAAGACGGACTACGCTCACCTGACGATGACGTATTCAATCCGCCCCGCCACGATCGCCGACATCCCGCACATCGTCTCGCACCGCGAGCAGATGTTTCGCGACATGGACATTCCCGCTGAATTCGAGGACATGGCCGTCGCGATGGACCTATGGCTGCGTCACGCCATCCCGTCGCACACGTACCGCGGTTGGATCGCGCTGGCGGCGAACGGCGATGTCGCGGGCGGTTGCGGCCTGCTGGTGATTCCGTGGCCGCCCGGCCCGATGACGCTGGATCCGCGGTGCGGGTTCATCTTCAACGTCTACACGCACCCGTCGCATCGGAAGCAAGGTGTAGCGCGGCTGCTGATGGAGACGCTGCACGAGTGGTGCAGGGCCGAGGGCATCGAACGCGTGGTCCTCAACGCCAGCACGTTCGGACAGGAACTCTACGCCTCGATGGGCTACGTCGTCACCAACGAACCGATGATGCGGCTGCGCCTGTAAGGTTTTCCCGGGCCGCCGGACTGTTCCGGCATGAGGTCACGAACGACTCGCTTGCTGCTGGCGGCAACCACCTTTACCGTCTGCGTCGAATCGATTTCGGTGACGCCGTACTCGAGGGCAGCGGAGCCGTTCGCTGCTCCACTGTCGTTGCGCCCTTGCCACATCGACGGTCTCGCCGAGGAGATTCTCTGCGGGGCGCACAACGTCTTCGAGGATCGGCACAGTGGTAGCGGACGGCGGCTAGCGATCCAGGTCGCGGTGTTACCGGCCCTGAAGAGGAATCCACAGCCTGATCCGTTGTTCCTGATGGCGGGCGGCCCTGGCCAGGGCGCACGTGGCATGGCGCCGATTGCGGCCCGCTATTTCCGCCAGGTCCGGCGCGACCGCCACATCGTGCTGGTTGATCTGCGCGGCACTGGCGCCTCCCACCCGCTCCGGTGCAGCAAAGACGAGGAGATCGCCGCCATCAACGACGTGGATGCGGCCGGCATGGCCCGGCGATGCGCGCAGCAGCTCGACGCCGACCCGCGGTTCTACACGCATCGTGAATCGCTCGCCGATCTCGACGAGATCCGCGCGCGGCTTGGCTACACGCGGGTCAATCTCTGGGGCGGCTCATGGGGCACCCGCGCGGCGCTGCTCTACGCGGTGCGATACCCCGCGCACACGAGGAGCGTGATTCTCGACGGCGCGGTCGCGCTGACGATGGGCTTTCCACGCACGGCATCGGCGGATGCGCAGGCAGCGCTGGGTCGCGCGATCGCCGACTGTTCCGCCGATCGCGATTGTCACGCGGCATTCCCGGCACCTGAAGCCGACCTGGATCGCTTCGTCGCGCGATTCACCGCCGGCGATGTCTCGATCACCTTTCGCCACCCGCGCACATCCGTGCCCACCGCAGTCACGCTCTCGCGAGGCGTGGCGATGGACATCATCCGCGGCGCGCTCTACGTGCCGAAGGATGCCGCCACGGTGATGCATCTCGTCCGGCAAGCCGCCGACGGCGACTTCGCTCCGTTGATGGCGCAGTTCGTTCGCACTGCGTCGGTCTCGACCGACGACATGGCCTTGGCCACCACCATGGCGGTGCTGTGTTCGGAAGACCTCCCAACGGTCGCACACGCCGACTTCGCGCGTGATGCTGCGGGATCGACGTTCGGCACCACGTATGCCGACGCGTGGCGATCGCGCTGCGACGCTTGGCCGTTGGGGCAGCGCGTGGACGAGGCGCCGGATGCCGTCAGCCAGGCGCCGGCGTTGATCCTCTCGGGCGGGCACGACCCGGTGACGCCGCCACGCGCGGGCGAGTCCATGGCGCGCCACTTCCCGCGCCATCGCCACGTCGTGGTGGCCAACGCCGCGCACAACGCCTCATTCGCCGGCTGCGTGCCACGGTTGATCGCCGAATTTCTCGCTGTCGGTCACGGCGATGCACTTGACGACCAGTGCACTGCGGCCATCACCTGGCCGCCGTTCGTCGTGTCGGCGTCGGGGACACAGCCATGATCGCCGTGCGCAACATCCGCAAGTCGTTCGGCGCAACGACGGCCGTGAACGGCGTCTCGTTCGACGTGCCGAACGGATCGATCACGGCGCTACTCGGCCCGAACGGCGCCGGCAAGACCACGACGATCCGATCGATCACCGGGCTGGTGCGGCCTGACCAGGGACATGTCGAAGTCGACGGCGTGAACGTGTCGGCGCAACCGATCGATGCGCGGGCGCGGCTGGGCGTGGTGCCCGAACAGATCGGCGTCTACGATCACCTCACCGTCCGCGAACACCTCGAATACAGCGCCGAGTTGCACGGCTTGCCGTCGCGCCGAGCAGCGACTCGCACGTCGGCATTGCTCCACCAGCTTGGCCTCGAGGGGCTGGCATCGCGGCTGGCCGGAACGCTCTCACTCGGCGAACGGCGCCGCCTTGCGCTCACCCGCGCGCTGGTCCACGAACCCGCCAATCTCGTGTTCGACGAACCGACTAACGGCCTCGACGTGATGAGCGCGCGCGAAGTCCGCCGCGAGATCGCGCGACTCGCCGCTGGCGGCTGCGCGGTGCTGGTGTCGAGCCACGTGATGCCGGAGGTGGCCGCACTCTGCGATCGCGTGGTCGTGATGGCCGCCGGCGCCGTTGTCGCCACCGGCACGCCGGCGCAACTCCTCGACGACACCGGGTGTCCAACCCTCGAGGACGCGTTCGTCCATCTCATCGGATCCGATCAAGGGTTGAACTGATGAACATCCTGTCGATCGCGCGCAAGGAATGCCGCGAGATGGTTCGCGACCGTCGCTCCCTCTTCACCGGCCTGTTCTATGGCGTGTGGGGTCCCATGGTGATGGGCATCGCGCTGCTGGCCATGGCCAGGCACCAGGGGGAGTTGGGCCCAATCACCATTGGCGCGCAGGGCATCGAGCACGCGCCGTCCCTCGCCGCATTCCTCGGCGCACGCAGTGTGTCGATCGAGGCGGTGGACGAGGCGGGCGGCGCGATTCGATCGCAACGGTTCGGCGCGGTCCTCGTCGTCGACGATCGTTACGCGCCCCGCTTCAGCAGTAGCCGCACCGCCGAGGTCGCGCTGTTGTACAACTCGACGCGGCCGGAGTCGAATCGTCACGCTGCGCACCTCCGCTCGATCCTCGCGGACTACTCACGCAGCGTCAGCGACACGCGCCTCGTGGTCCGCGGCATCGCGCCCGCGGCCATTGCCCCGGTGCGGGTCATCGAGCGTGATTTCGCGACCACGGCAGAGCGCGCCGGACGCGCGTTCGCGACGCTGCCGATCTTCCTGCTGCTCGCGGCATTCATCGGCGGCATGAGCGTGGCGGCCGACGTGGCCGCCGGCGAGCGCGAGCGCGGCTCCCTGGAATCTCTCCTGCTGCACCCCGTCACGCGCGGCTCGATCGTCGCCGGCAAGTGGCTTGCGGTGTCGGCGGCGACGCTGGCGACAGTGGTGGTGGCCATCGCGGTGTCCTTCGCGGTGTTGCAACATCCGCGGTTGCAGCAGCTGGACCTGCCGATCGGAATGGACGTCGCCGATGCCGCCGCCCTGCTGGTGATCCTGGCGCCGCTCGCGCTGGCGGCGTCGGCCCTGCAGATGTCGATCGCCTTCCAGGCCCGCACCTACAAGGAAGCGCAGGCCAAGCTCTCGATGTTGATCTTCGTGCCGATGCTTCCCGGCTTCCTGTTCGCGTTCGGATCGATGCAGC
>JALDXK010000551.1:0-4546 GCA_032155105.1 Acidobacteriota bacterium | reverse complement strand
CGTGTGAGATGAACACCTCGCGAATGGCTGACCGCGCCGATCGCGGATCGAGAACACCGATCTTGGGGAGCACGTTGTCAGCCGACGTCACTGTGGCTTTGCGACGTCGAAGGATCCTGACCACTTGGTCGCGCACGGCGTCGTTGCCCTGCAGGTTGCCCTGCAGCGCGGGGCTGGAGACGCGGATCTTCTCGAGCGTGCCCCTGGCGGGAGCGCCCGCCTGAGCCGGGGCCTGGGCGTGGACCGGCTACCAGGCCGGTGAGCACGGCGAAGCCGGCCACGCTGGCGAGCAGCGCCGCCGATCGCCCGACGCGATCGCCGAGGATGCCGCCCAGCAGTCCGCCGACGATCATCCCAATTGGCGCGGCGGCGGACGCGTTGGCGAACGCCGCCCGCGGCAGGTTCCACTCGCGCATCATCGCCGGAATGGCGTTGGCGAGCAGCTGGTTGTCGGCGCCGTCGAGGACGATGAGCAGCGCGGTGGCCGCGACGAGCAGCTGCTGGTAGGCGCTGAACCGGCCGGCGTCGATCAGCCGGGCAACATCCACCGTTCTCATGCGGGCGAGCCAACGATATCACCGCGGCAGCGGCCTCACCGCGAACAGGTGCCGTTGCCCGCGAATCAGCAAGATGCCGTCGGAGGCCGCCGGCGTCGCCATCAACGGTTCGCCCATGCGATTCACCGACAGCAGCTCGTAGACGGGCCCCGCCTTCACCACGAACACCTCGCCGTCCTCGCTCGCGAAATACAGGCGCCCGCCAGATGCAATCGGCGACGCGCTGAACGTACTGTTGGTGGTGCCGATGCGAGTGACATAGATCTGCTTGCCGGTGCGGGCGTGGTACGCCGTCAGCACACCATTGTCGTTGCACACGTAGAGATAGTCTCCGTACACGATCGGCGTGGGCGTGTACGGACTGCCGCGCGTCTTTCTCCAGGCGATGAACGCATTCGAGTCGCGTCCGGCGGGAAGGGAGATGTCGCCGGTGGCGTTCGGCCGCACCGCGTAGAAGTCGCGGCCGCGCGGGTTGCCGCCGCTGAGGAAGAACAGGTCGTCGGCCACGACCGGCGTCGGGACCTTCACCTGCGTATCGTCGCGGAGCCGCCAGAGCTCGCGGCCGGTCAGCGGATCGTAGCCGCGGTAATACTTCGAACCGCTCGTCACGAGTTCGGTGCGCGTCTTGCCGCGATACACCACCGGCGTGCTCCACGATGGCAGCTCATCGCGTTTCTGCGTCCACGCGCGCGTGCCGTCCTTCAGCCGGAACGCGGCAATGAACGAATCCTTCTGGATGTCGCACTGGAGGATGACCAGGTCTTCATGAATCACGGGAGAGCTCGCAAACCCCCAGGACAGTTCGGGCTGGCCCGCGTAGCCGGGATCCAGGACGCCAAGGTCCTGCTTCCAGAGCAACGTGCCTTCCATGTCGTAGGCGTACAGCCCTTCGGATCCGAACGACACCACCACGACGCGGCCATTCGTGACCGGCGTGGCGTTGGCCTGCGTCGCCTTGACGTGACGCTTCACCTTCGGCACGCCCTGGTGGCCCGTTCGTGACCACACCACCTTGCCGCTCATCTTGTCGAGCGCATACACGCGCCATTCATGGACGGACTGGTCGTCCGACGGGTCGATCCCCGCGTCCTTGGGATTGTGATTCCGGTTCCCCGCGGCGCTCGAGGCCGCGGTGAGAAAGATCCTGTTGCCCCAGGCGACCGGACTCGAGTGGCCTAGCCCGTCGAGCGCAGTCTTCCACAGGATGTTGATCGATTTCTCCGCGTTCCACGACACCGGCAACGGATGAGCATCGGCGATGCCCGATGCGTTCGGTCCTCGAAACGACGGCCAGTCCTGGCCGCGCGCAACCGTGGCGAGCAGCAGCATCAGGATCGCGACAATGAAAGCGCGGTGCCTGTTCATCAATGTCTCCTCTCGAGGAATAGACTCGAAACCGTCGCGCCCGGTCCCGAGGCTTCGCCGAGGTTCTGCTGATGATTGGGAAATCGACGGCGAATCGGTCAGCGGAGCTTGTAGCGCTGCAGCTTGCCGGTGGCGGTTTTCGGCAGCTCGGCGACGAACTCGATGCCGCGCGGCCGCTTGTAGTCGGGCAGCCGGCCGCGCACGAACTGCTGCAGCGCGGTGGCCAGCTCCGGAGACGCGGTGTGCCCCTGCCGCAACACCACGAAGGCGAAGGGCTTCGACAACCCGTCCACGTCGTCCTTGCCGACCACGGCGCATTCGAGGACGGCCTCGTGATCGATCAGGGCGCTTTCGATCTCGACCGGGCTGACGAAAATGCCGCCCGGCTTGAGCATGTCGTCGACGCGGCCCGCGTACCAGAAATAGCCGTCCGCATCCTGCGTGTACTTGTCACCGGTCCGAATCCACTCGCCCAGAATCGTGCGCTTCGTCTTGTCGTGCTGGTTCCAGTAGTAGGCGCACGTCGAGTCGCCCTTGATCAGCAGGTTCCCCATCTCGCCGATGGGCACCAGGCGGTCGTCATCGTCGACGACCTTCGCCTCATAACCGGGGATGATCTGCCCGCTCGAACCGGGACGCACCGCATCGGGGCGGTTGGCGATGAACATGTGCAGGACTTCCGTGGAGCCAATCGCGTCGAGGATTTCGACGCCGAAGCGCTGCTTGAAGCGGCGGAACAGCGGTTCGGGCAGTGCCTCACCTGCCGACACCGCGTGGCGCACGCTCGACAGGTCGAAGTCGCGCGGGCCCTGGTGCGCGAGCAGCATCGCGAAGTTCGTCGGCACGCTGAAGAACAGCGTCGGCCGATAGCGTTCGATCACGTCGTAGACCCGCGCCGCCGCCGGCGCCTCGGGCAGCAGGATCGTGGTGGCGCCGACCGAAAACGGCATGTAGAGCGCGTTGCCGAGCCCGTAGGCGAAGAACAGCTTCGCGGCGCTGAAGCAGCGATCGCTCTCGCGCATGCCGAGCACCGCCTGCGCGTACGATTCGGCGCACACCACCATGTCGTGCTGCAGGTGGACGCAGCCTTTGGGCGATCCGGTACTGCCGGACGAATAGAGCCAAAACGCCATTCCATCGCGGTGCGTCGGCTCGGCGTCGCACTCCGGCGAAGAGTCGGCGAGCAGGGCGTCGAATTCTAGCGATCCAGCGCGCGCAGGGCCCTTCGACTCCGGATCCACGCGGGGCGTCGATCCGTCGCTCAGGACGGGGCCTACCACGATCACGTGCTCGAGACTCGGCATCGACGTCCGATCGATGGCCTCGAATTCACCGAGCAGGGCGTGGCTGATCACCAGCGCCCGCGCGCCGCTATCGCGCAACGCGTATTGATAATCCTTCGCGCGCCAGAGGGTATTGAGCGGCACCGGGACGGCGCCGGCACGGATCGCGCCAAAGAAGCTGTACGCAAACGCCGGCGAGTCGAGCAGGATCAACGCGACGCGTTGCTCGGGCTGCACGCCGATCCCGCGAAGCGCGTTGGCGAATCGATTGACCCGCTCCGACACCTGGCCGTAGGTTACGCGCTCGTCGCCGCATTCGATCGCGAGCTTGCCGCCTCGCCCCTCGGACAGGTTGCGGTCGATGAAATAGGTGGAGGCGTTGAAGGTGTCGGGAAGAGGCACGCGACCGGGAGGATAGCAGAGGTGCGAACAATCGGGGCGACGGCAGTTTGCGGATCGAAATCGGCGCAACCTGATCGAAAATTGACGGCGTGTTGAAATCATTGCACGCCTGGCTGGGCCTGACCGAGTCCACGCCGGCGCCCGAACCCGCGCCACTCGGCAGGCTGGTCGCGGCCCTCGATCGTCTCGAGCCTGCGCGGGCGCACTACCTTGCCCGCTTCGCCTACCTCCTCGGCCGGGTCGCCCACGCCGATGAACACATCAGCGACGCCGAAACGCGCGCGATGGAAGTGATCCTGGTGGACCATGGCCGGCTCCCGTCCGACCAGGCGATGCTCGTGGTCAGTCTCGCCAAGGCGAGCAGCGGCATGTTCGGCACCACTGCGGACTTCGTGGTCGCGCAGGAATTCACCGACACGACGACCTACGAGGAGCGCCTCGCGGTGGCGCATTGCCTGTTCGCCGTGGCCGTCAGCGACGAGCGGATCTCGATGAGCGAGGAGGCGGAGGTCCACCGCATCGCCAATCAACTGCGCATCGAGCGGCCGGACCTCACGGCGATCCGCCTCCAGCACCGGCGGTTCCTGCCCGGAATGAACGGCTGATCGGCGACGTGGCCGAACACGGCCGCGATACAATCATCCGCGCATGAGTCCAGAGTTGTGGTTGTTGGCCGTCGGCGCCGCCGTCGCCGGGCTGGTGCAGGGGATTTCCGGGTTTGCGTTCGCGATGGTGGCGATGTCGATCTGGGTGTGGGGCGTCGATCCGCTCGTCGCCGCGCCGATGGCGGTCTTCGGCGGGTGGTTCGGACAGGTGATCTCGGCGATTCGCGTGCGCCGCGGCTGGTACTGGCAGATCCTGTGGCCCTTCGTAGTCGGCAGCGCCATCGGCATCCCGATCGGCACGCAGCTGCTCGGTCTCCTCGATCGAATGCACCGA
>JALDXK010000550.1:0-4559 GCA_032155105.1 Acidobacteriota bacterium | reverse complement strand
CACCAGGAAGGCGAGCAACACGGCGAAACCAATGGCCCAGCCGTCGACGTGAAGCGAGTCGAGCCACATCACCTCGCGCGGTCCCCAACTCGCGAGGCCACGCATCGCGCCGTGCGCGAGGAAGAGCGCGGCCACTGACGCGACGGTGGCCAGCATCAGCGTCTCCACGAGCAACTGGCTGACCAGACGCGCGCGACTGGCGCCCAACGCCGTCCGGACCGCCAGTTCCTGCTGACGCAACGCGCCTCGCGCGAGCAACAGGTTCGTGACGTTGACGCAGGCGATCAGCAGCACCGCGATCACCGCGGCGCCGAACAGCGTCACCGCGGGTCTCACGTCGCCGACCAGGTGCTCACGCAACGTGATCACCTCGGCCCGCACGCCCGTGTTCGACCGCGGGTTCTCCTGCTCGATGCCAATGGAGATCGTGTCCATCTCCGCCTGCGCCTGTTCGATCGAGACGCCATCCTTGAGGCGTCCCGCCACGCTCCAATATCCGCTCGCCCGAATCCGCGGTTCGAATTCCTCGATGGCCTTGGCCGCAAACAGGTCGCGGTCGCCGGCGATGTATTCCTGGAAGTGGGGTTGAAAGTTATCCGGCGCGATGCCGGCCACGAGGAACATGCCGTCATCGATCGGGATGGTCGTGCCGACGATCGCCGGATCGGCGTTGAACTGCGAGCGCCACCAGCGTTCGCTCAAGACGACGACTCGATTGTTACCCTTGCTGTGTTCGCCTGGTTTGAAGAAGCGGCCCGCCACCGGCTGGATGCCGAAGATGTCGAAGAAACCTTCGGTGACGAGCAGCGCCTTGAGCACGACCGGCCGATCAGCGCCGCGATAGTCGAAGCTGTAGGGCTCGGCGGCGGCAAGTTGCGTGAAGCTGGTGGCGCGGGCGCGCCAGTCGAGGTAGTTGCCGGGCGCCACCGACAGCCGACCGGGTTCCGACGGCCGCCGCTCCCATGCGGTGACGATGCGTTCGGGATCGTGATACGGCAGCGGCCGCAGGAGAATTTGCGAGACCACGCTGAAGGCGGTGACGGTGGCCGCCATACTGAGCGCGAGAATGCCGACCGTTGTGATCGCGAAGCCGGCCTGTTGACGCAACTGACGCAGGCCATGGCGCACATCGTCGAGGGCCTGCAGGTCGGCGACGTCACGCTGGCGAATCCAGAACGCATCCACGAACGATCCGAGCGCATACCGCGCGAGGTTCGCCTTCGCGTTCGGCCTGGGCGAGAGCATCTCGTGATCCGCGGCGGCCAGCTCGGCTTCCCATTCGGCGCGCCAGTCGGCGCGGAGCCGCGGCGGCACGAGATGCGCCGCGACGGCCACGATGCGTAACGCGCGGCGGTACGACGCAGAGTCGCTCATCGCTAACCTTCGCTTTCCGCGGGCCGCAGCAAGCGCTTGCCGGCGTCGGCCATCGCCTGGGCGCGCGTCCTGGCATCGAGCGCCATCGTCTTTCCCCCCGCGGTCAGCTCGTAATAGCGGCGTGGCGGCCGCTGCTCACGCCGCGCGACGCCCTCCTTCTCCCACTTCGATCGCACGCAACCGTCAGCATCGAGGCGGCGCAAGATGGGGTACACGGTGCCGCTCGGCAGGCCGGTGGCGTCCATGATGTCGAAGCCATGGTGGCGGCCGTCGAGCAGTGCCTGGAGGACGAGGGCGGTGGGGTAGGTCAGTCGCATACGCGTAGAATACTACCTATGTAGACTTGGACGGAAAGGGCGCCTGAATCGTTTGCGCCCTTCTGTCGGGAAGAGACGCTTGTCGGGAAGAGATGCTCGTCGGGAAGAGATGCTTGTCTGGAAGAGACGCTTGTCGGGAAGGTGCCGTGCTAGACTTATGTGTTTGGAACACTACTAGATAGGGGTTCAGATTACGTGGCAAAGAGAAACAAGTCGGCCCTGAAGGCCAATCGCCAGAATGTCAAACGTCGCGAGCACAACCGCGCGCTGCGCGCAAGGCTCCGCACCGGCCTGAAGAGCATCCGCAAGTCGCTGGATGCCAAGGACATCGACGGCGCCAAGGCGGCGCTGAAGAATCTTCAGTCGCTGGTGGACAAGATGGCCACCAAGGGCATCATCCACCGCAATACTGCGTCGCGCTACAAGTCGCGTCTCGCCGCCAAGATTGCCAAGTAACCCTGCCTAGTCGCGGCCGACGATTTCGTAGGAACCGGAAGCTGGGGGCTTGTTCGAATAGCGGACCACGGGCTTTCCGTCCACCAGCTCGAACCACTTGTAAATCAGGTTGACCGGCTTGGGCGGGGCGGCGCCGGTGATTTTCTTCACGTAGCTCTTGGTTTCCTTGAACGGGGGCACGGCGCCGTATTTCTCAACGTTCCCCATGCCGGCGTTATAGGCAGCCAGGGCAAGCTCGACATTCCCGTCGTAGCGGTCCAGCAGCCGGCGCAAGTAGGCCACGCCGCCGCGGATGTTCTCGTCGGGGTTGAACGGATTCCTCACACCAAGCTCGATCGCGGTCGCGGGCATCAACTGCATCAGGCCCATCGCACCCTTGGACGATACCGCCGTGGGATTGAACGCGGATTCGACTTGAATCACCGCGCGAACGAGGTCGACGGCCACGTCCTGGTTGCGGGCATGCTCGGTGATGGACGCTTCGAACGGCGCGCTCTTCTGGGTGGAACCAACGGGCGTGGTGGCGCGAACAGTCGTGGCGCCGTGCACGTCGTAGGTGGCGGTCACTTTCGCGCCCGGATGGGGCTTGTCGGAGAGGACGAGCCTACCATCGGCGTCGCGCCAGCTGTAAATCTGGGCTGCGGCTGGTGACGAGACGCAGAGCACGACCGTCACGATGAGAAAGCTGCGCACGGGGGACATTCAGTCTACCGTATCGGCAACTTCTGGGCCGAGCCTGACGAGGACACGGAGCGCCGAAAACGCCCAGTTTTGCGGAGGACACGGAGCTAGGCCAGTAGTTCGGTGACCAGCTTTCGCGCAGTCGCTAACAATTCCGTAATTCCGGCCGCATCTTTGCCACCCGCCTCGGCAAAATCCGCGCGCCCGCCTCCGCCGCCCCCGACGATGGGGGCGAGTTGCTTGACGAGCTGGCCGGCCGGCGCCTTCTTCGACAGGTCCGGTGTCACCGAGGCGATCAACGACACTTTGCCCTCCGGCATCGCTGCGGCCAGGATGATCACGCCGCTCTTGAGCCGCGACTTGAGCGTATCGGCCAGCGCGCGCAGCGATTCCTTGTCCACGTCCGCGACCTGGCGTGCAATCAGCGTCGATCCGCCAATCTCCACCCGGTCATCGTCGGCCGCCCCGTCACCGCCGGCGCCTAGTGCGAGCTTCGTCTTGAGCTGCTGGTTCTCTTTCTGCAGCTTGCCCAACGACCTGGTCTGCGCGTCGATCCATTGCGGCAGCGGCCCGGCGCCGGCTACGTCGCGTGCTGCGTTCAGCTCATCAATTGATCGCCGGAAGAGGTCGTAGGCATTGAGACCGGTCACGGCCTCGGACGGGATCCAGCTGAGGCTGGTGACGCTCGACTCGACACGCTCGGCGCCGGTGGTCGACACGGCCTGTGCGGGCGGCCGCACAACTCGGTACTGAAAGCGCCGTCGCCGATCGCCACCACGCGCACCTTGTCGCCGTACTTCTCGCCGAACAGCGCCATGGCGCCGGCGGCGATCGCCTCCTGCGTATTGCGCACCGAGGTGTTCACGGCTTCGTTCTCGAGCACCGACTCGTTGACGAGCCGCTCGACCTGCCGCATTTCTTCCGGCGTGAGCGCGGAAAAATGGACGAAGTCGAACCGCAGGCGATCGGGAGCCACGAGGGAACCGGCCTGCTTGACGTGCGATCCGAGCACCTTGCGCAACGACGCGTGCAGCAGGTGCGTGGCGGTGTGGTTACGCCGCGTGGCATCACGCAGCGCCATATCGACCTCGGCACTCACGACATCGCGCACCCCGAGGCGGCCTTCGACTTTCTCCACGCGGTGAGCGCGCGGCAGCCCCGGGCCGAGGCGAACCACGCCGCTCACCCGCGAACGGCCGGCCGCCGTGTCGAACCAGCCCTGATCGGACACCTGGCCGCCGGATTCCACGTAAAACGGGGTGCGCGCGATCACGACATACCCGCTGTCGCCGTCCTGCAGGGCCTCGACGGCTTTCTTCTTCGCGTCGAACACCGCCAGCACGGGCACGCCCTTCACCACCGACTCGCTGTAGCCCTCGAACGTATCGCCGGTCTTGCGCAGCGCCTCGCGTGATTCCTCAGACGCGAACGTGAACTCTTCTTTCTTGCCCTCGAAGGCGCTGCCCGCGCGGGCCTTCTCGCGCTGGCCTTCCATCGCCGCCTCGAACCCTTCCGTGTCGAAGCGCAAACCCTGGTTGCTGGCCAAGTCCTCGATGAAGTCACGTGGCAGGCCGTAGGTGTCGTAGAGCTTGAACGCCTCGTCGCCGCTGACCACCCTGGTGGACGCCGCCGCCCGTTCGAGCGCGTCTTCGAGTCGCGGCAGGCCGCTGGTGAGCACGGCATCGAAGCGTTCTTCTTCGCTACGAACGACGCGGACGATGTTGTCGCGGC
>JALDXK010000549.1:0-4560 GCA_032155105.1 Acidobacteriota bacterium | reverse complement strand
CGCGCGACGGTCACTGCTTCTCTTGAGCATGCTGATTGCTGGGTGCGTGATGTCAATGGTGGCCTGGGTCGTTGTCGAAAATCTTTCGGAGGTCCTCCCTGGCCGCTGGGTCCCCTTGCCAGGTCCGCCCGCTCGGGTCATTGGCCTGATCGGCTCAACTAATTACCGTTTTGGCGCTGGGTGCCGTCACGGTCGCAGCCACGCGTCGATGATGGTCTATGTCCGAACAGCCAACAATGCAATTTACAGGTTCGACGAGCCTGCGAACTGGGCCCTAGTCGAGAAAACGCCCGAACCGGATCCGCGGTGCTCCACGGGACCAGACGCATCGACGCCACTACCACGGCAGGTCATTGTCCAGCGGACCGTTGACTGTCGCAGCGAACTTCATCTCGAACTCAACCAGGATGGGGCGCTACGGTATTGGCGCAACAGTCGCTGTGTTAACAGTGAGAGCGACCACTGGGTGGTGTCGATGTTTTTCAGTCTGGTGGCTTGGCTTGTTGTGAGACGCAGCCAGCGCTTGCCATCGACGCACCTTGACCGCGCGCATCGGCTCGGAATGCCGAGTTCAAATGACTTCGAGAGGTCAGGAACTGCCGTGTGGAGAGTCTTTCCGGGCGAGCCAATTGGAGGCCGAAGGCCGAGAATTGCCCTTCGATTCGGAATCGACAGGCCTACGGCCCGTCTAATCCTCACTCAGGACATTCGACCTGCCTATGGCTTGCCATGAGCGAACCTCCGGTTCGCGAGAGCGTAGCGGAGGTGAGTCGAATGGCGAGCCTAAATTTCACGAGTTGGAACCGCATTCGCGAATGGCTCAGGCGGGTGGACGGAGTTCGGTGGGTGGCGTGAACGGCAAACGCTGCTCGGCCAACCGCGCAATCCGCAAACGCAGCGCCGCTGCTCGTGACTTACCGGTCATCGCGCTTGAAGAGCGTTACCAGTCCACTCGGCCGAGAAGTGACACTACGGACTTTGCGATCATTCCGCGCGGAGCGCCGTCGCCGGATCGATAGCCATGGCGCGGCGTGTCGGCAGCCAGCACGCAGCCGCCGCTACGGCGAGCAGGCCGCCGGCCACAGCGACGAAGCTTGAGACGTCATACGGACCGACTTCATAGAGCAGCGCTGTCAGCGTTCGGCTGACTGCGGCGGCGCCCGCCAGACCGATCACGACGCCGAAGGCCGCGAGCGCGAGGCCGCGGGACATGACGAGCTGGAAAATGTCCGTGCGCGTCGCGCCGAGCGCGACGCGGATCCCAATCTCGTGCGTCCGCCTGGCGACACCGTACGAGATCACGGCGAAGAGTCCGGCCGCGGCTAACACGACGGCGACGAGCGAGAACAGGGCCATCACGGAGACCACGAGAAATTGCGGCGCGAACGTCCGGTTCCAGCGGTCGCGCAGCAATTCAATCCGCTGAACGGGCAGCGCAGGATCGATCGACCACACGACCTGTTCGAGGGTCCTGGCAGTCGCCGCGGTGTCCGAGGCGGCAACGAAGATACGCCGATAGACGAACGTCCGACGCCCGCGCGGCAGCGGAGCCCTGGCCGACGCCTCTCGTGCGACGAGCGGATGATACGTCTGCAATGTCAGCCGGGTGTTGCTGGCGAACATCCGCATTTCGACGTCTCCCGCCACGCCGACCACCGTCCACCATGGCCCATCGCCTTCACGCATGCGGCGGGCGACCGCGGCGCCCGCCGGCCACAGCCGCGATGCCAACGTCTGGTTCACGATCACTGCGTCATCCAGATCTGCTGGGGTGAAGGCTCGCCCTTCCAGGATCGGAATCCGCAGCGTCTCGAAGAATGCGCCGCCGACGGTCAGACTGCCGACATAGGGATCCGGCTCGACGCGACGCACGGGGCTATCGTCGGTCTCGATGATCCCGAACTCGATGGCCGTTTCGTCGGGCAGGACGCCAGTGGCAGTCGCGGTGTTGAAAACGCCAGGCGTCCGCAGCAGCGCGCCGTTCAGCTCCTCGAAAAATGCCTCGCGCGCGGCCGGTGTGGGATAGCGATCCGTCGGCAGGTCGATGTTTGCAGTCACGACGCCGTTCGGATCGAAGCCGGCCTCGATGGCATTCAGGCGTACGAAGGTCCGAATCAAGAGAGCGGCGCCGACGAGCAGCACGATCGAGACGGCGACCTCAACGACAACGAGCGACCCTGCCATGCGGCTGGTGGAGCGGCCCGTGCCCGACGTGACACCACGAAGCCCGGCATCGAGTTTCGGACGCGAGGCCCTGAGAGCCGGTACTAGGCCGCAAGCGGCGACGGTGAGCGCGGTCGCGCCGGCTGCGAATGTCAGCACGCGGCCGTCAACTCGCAGATCGATTCCCCCCACGTCAATGAACGCTGCCCCAGGCAGCGCGGCAACCACCGCGCGAACGCTGGCCCACGCGAACGCCACGCCGAGCGCGCTCCCGGCGAGGACAACAACCGAACACTCGGTCAGCCCCTGCTGAATCAGCCGTCCGCGGCTCGCGCCAAGCGCTGATCGGACCGCCATCTCCTGCTCGCGCACGACGGCGCGCGAGAGCAGCAGATTGGCGACATTCGCGCAGGCGATCAGCAACACGAACCCGACGGCTCCGAGCACCATCAACAGCGCGGCGTGAGCGAGGTCGCTCAGGAAGACAAGCCGCCATGGCCGCACAGCGAGGTACCAACTGCGTGGCTGCGGGTCGAGTTCGTTCAGCTCGGCGGCGAGCACGTCGGCGCGCTCCTGGGCGGCTTGTGCTGTGACGCCTTCCTGCAGCCGTCCAAGGCCAATGAAATTGCTGATCGCATTGTCGCCGTCGTGGCTTATGAGATCGAAGGGCACAAGCACGCCGTCGTCGCGATTGAGGAAGTGGGGCGGCATCACACCGACGATGCGGTGCGGTTCGTCGTTGAGACGAAGGCTCGCGCCGATTGCCTTTGCCGATCCGCCGAAACGCCGTACCCAGACGTTGTGTCCGAGGATGACTACTGGCTCGTCGCCCGGCCTGCCGTCCTCGGGACCAAACGCGCGGCCGACCTGCGGCGACACGCCAAGCATCGAGAAGAGTCCGGTCGTCACGGTGTAGCCGGAGACGCGCTCGGGCAGGCCGTCGCCGGACACGTCGAACTGCTGCGGACCGAAGCCCTCGAGGCGCTCGAAGACGTCCTGCTCCTGCCATCCGAGGATCCGGTGCGCATTTAGATTGTTTCCGCCAGACCCGCCTGGCTTGTTGAGTCCCGAGACTTGGACGAGACGATCGCCAGCGAGATACGGCGGCGGACGGAAGAGCACGTGGTCGACCATCGTGAACACGGTAGTGTTTGCGCTAATTCCCAGCGCAATCGTCAGGATTGCCGTCAGCGCAAACCCGGGACTCCGGTGCAGCATACGAGAGGCGAACCTCACGTCCTGCGCGAGCCGATCGCCCCAGCCTCCCCGCCACATGTCGCGCGTCACTTCCTTCACTCCATGGCTACGCGTCTCCGCGGGTCCCTGACCGGTTTCGACGGCGCGTGTCCATCTATTGGCCTTCGTGCTTTGATTTATCGGGCTCTCGAAATCGAGCGACGGCCTGTGCGTGTTTTTGTCCGAGTCGCGCCTCTTAGCCGTCGCACAACCGCCGCGGGTAGCCTCACCGGAGCGAAAAGATCGGACGGATAGATGTAGTCTTCGCCCGATTCATCAATAATTCGGACGTAGCCCTCTCGACTGGCTTCACGGTCTGGCAGCAACTGATAGACCTTACGGACCTCGAGGTCCTCCATGCCCCCGTCTTCGACGCACAGCGCGAACGAGCCTGCTGACTGTTGAACGCTCATGATTTCAGTCCAGAAACCGCTTTATCTTGAGTCCCCGTTTGCCAACGCCGTGAGCTTCGTACCAGTGGATCTCCGCCCGGCGCACCGATCCGTTCACAAGTCGAACGGTAGCATCCCCTTTCAGTTTCCGCCAGCGCCTGCCGCCGTGTCGTTTCCGGAGAGTCTTCAATCGCCGGATGCCCCGTCCGGTCGCGATGACCTGGATGTTTGTGATGTCTCCGATGATTTCGAACATCCGTTGTCAACCGCGGCCCGCGTCAGCGTCGGTGCGAATTGCCACTTCAACTGTCGGCCGCTCGCCGTCCATGCGGCCAGCCTACGGGAGCTATCGACCATCGTCAACGACGGATTGACCAACTGAAAGTCGGCGGTGTTGACCATCTCTGGATCCCTTCTCCTCCCCTGGTCAGCCTGCTTCACGCAAGCCTGCGTCAATGGCCTTAGCGAGGTGGTGTGGCTTGAAGAACACGTGGAAGAACAGCGAGGGCGCATTCTTCCCCGGCGATACGGCCGAGGAGGAACAACCCGAGGAACGCCCAGGGCGCGTTTCTCGCTCACCTTGCGCCCAGTCTGCTCGACTCGGGGAACGCGCGCGACACATTCAATGTACGAGGTCCTTCGGCGAACTGTCGCGTTCACAGCAGGTTGCGCGCGATCGGACGGCAGGTCGCCGCGAACGGCGGCCGGCGTTCTTTGCCGGCCAAGAATTCGCTCGAGTACCGCAGTGGGGGCGTGAGCGACCCCACCC
>JALDXK010000548.1:0-4561 GCA_032155105.1 Acidobacteriota bacterium | reverse complement strand
CGTTTCGTCGTCGGAGCCTCCGTCCCACCATTCCGGCTCGTCGATGACCTCGTCGGGATCGAGACTGCCGTCCTCGAGCTCCTCCGCCTCGCGCTCCCCTCCGGATCTGGCAGGTCGTTCGCCTGCGTCGCGGGCGCCGCCACCTGCCTGCCCGTCATAGCGGCAGCGGAGGTGGGCTCGGACCTGTCCACCGTAACGTTGGCGGCGGTGGACCTGTCCACCGTAGCTTTAGCGAAGGTGGAAGCGGTCAGCACCATGCCCGCCGGCCCAAGAAGGCAGAGCAGGCACAGTAGACGTAGCGGACTCAGGTGCTTGGGCATCACGGTCTTACCTCGCCGGCTGCCCTCGGGCGTGTCCACCGCTCGCCACGACACCGGGCTTGGTCGCGGAGACCTCGAGCTTCTTGGGCGGAATCAGTGTTTGCGGGCGCGCGTAGACCACGCGATGCTGGCTCTTCAGGATCGCCGCCAGCTCCCGCATCTTGTCTTCGAAGGCGATGCTCGTCAGCACGTCGGTGCGCGTGCCGCCGCTATTCTTCGGCCCAAGGTCCAGCACCGAGGCGCGGTTGCGCGCCGGATCGTTGAGCGCTGTGCCGGCCGGCGTGTTGAGGATCACCGCGTGCATCTGCGCACCGCCGCGCTCGAGCGCCTCGAGCACCTCGTTGTAATGCCGCGTGCTGAACTCGATGTTCTCGGTCGTCAGGATCACCATCGCGGCGCGATCTTCCTCGCGCTTCTGCAGGCCGCGGCTGATCTCGACGATGGCATCGAGCAGCGTGGCGCCGGACTCGGGCATCGCAAACACGCGGTCGGCGCCGTCCTGCAGCTGCTGTTGGTTGGTGGTGTAGTCGCGCAGAATCGTCGGCCGATCCGCCACGCCGACGATCGCCACCGGCCCGAGGCCGTCGAGCGCCTTGACGAAGGTGGAGAGCGCGCGGCGGATGTCGGCGATGTGGGGCGTGGCCGCCTGCGTGTTGTCGACGAGGACGGCTACCGCCATCGCCGAGGTGGCCGGCGTCACGCGCAAGATTTCGCGCGCCAGGCCGTCCTCGCGGACCACGAAGTCCTTGATACCGAGGCCGGTGACCGGCGCCTTGGTTTTTTCGTCGAACGCGCTCACGTACGCGACGCGTTCGTTCGCCTGGCCCAGGAGCACTACCGAACAGAGAAGGGCAGTGACGCTCCCGGCCGCACTTCGTGCAAGAAATCGGCTCATATCGTTTTGACTCCGCGTCTTTCACCGCGGGCGGGCGCCAAAGGTCAGTATATCGCTTAGACTGAGCCAGTGGCCCCGCCGTCGCCCACCACGTGGCAGCTCATCGGGCACCTCAGCACCATCGGGATGTCCTTCGTGTTCGCGCTGATCCTGGGCTTTGCCGGCGGCTATTGGCTCGACGGCGTGCTCGGGACACGGCCGTGGCTGTCGTTCATCGGATTTTTCGTGGGGCTCGCCGCGGGCGTCCTTAACGTCTATCGCGTCCTGAAGCTCTCCGACGCGACAGCCAAGAGTTCCATGGGTGATCGATCGAATCGCCCGTAACACCGCGATCAGCTGCCTGGTGATGGCCGCGCTGGCCGCGGCGTGGACCAGCGAGTACGGCGCGCCGCTCGGCGTGCTCGGTGGTGGGCTACTGATCGGCCTGTCGTATTGGGCGATCCGCGGCACGGTGGAGGCGCTGATGGCGCTGCGGCGGGAGGGCGAAACGCCTGCAAAACGCCCCGGCCTGCAGCTAGTGAAGTTTTTCACAAGGCATGCTATGCTGGCTCTCGCAGCCTACGGTATGATGGTGCGTTTGCACCTCGACCCGGTGGGCTTGCTAGCAGGCGTTTCGTCCCTTGCCGTAGCCGTCGCGGTTGAAGTGCTCAGGGATCTGAGATGGAGGCGTTTTCAGTGAGAACAAGTCGGTTGGTGCTGTCGTTGTGTTTCACGTTCGTCGTCCTCGGTCTGGCCTCACCGGTCTACGCCCAGGAAGCCGCCGCCGGCGCGGGTAGCGTCGCGGCGCAGTGGTCGATTATCACGGCGGGCTTCGCGCTTGCGATCGCGGCGCTCGGCGCGGCCCTCGGACAGGGCCGGGCGGTGGCCTCGGCCGCCGAAGCCATCGCGCGCAACCCCGGCGCGGCGGGTGAAATCCGCGGCGCGCTGATTCTGGGCCTCGTGCTCATCGAATCACTCGTCATCTACGTGCTCCTGATCTCACTGATCCTGTTCTTCCTGAATCCCTTCATTTAGGAAGAACAATTAAAAGTTAAAAGTTAAAAGTTAAAAGTTAAAAGTGAAAAGTTAAAAGTGAAAAGTTAGAAATGAAAAGTTAAAAATGGGGCGGGGCCAATGCGGCTTCCGCCCTTTTTTCTTGGCATTCGATTTTTAACTTTCAATTTTAATTTTTAACCGACCCGTGACTCGCCTCGACCTTCTCCTGCTCCTGATGATCCTCATCTGGGGCAGCAACTTCTCCGTCGTGAAGGTCGCGCTTCGCGACTTTCCGGAAGTCCCCTTCAACGCGATGCGCCTGCTCGTCGGCAGCGCCGTCTTCCTCGCCGCGATCCGGTTCTCGACCAACGACGCGAAGCCGCGGGCGCCGCTCACGCGCACCGACTGGATCCAGTTGCTGTTCCTCGGTCTCGTCGGCACATTCCTGTACCAACTGTGCTTCGTCGGCGGCGTGCGGCGCACCAGCGTCGGCAACGGCTCGCTGATCGTCGGCATCTCGCCGATCGTGATCGCGCTGATGTCGGCCGTGGCGGGCCATGAGCACATCCGGCTGATGCGCTGGGTCGGCGTCTTCATGGCGATGCTGGGCCTCTATCTCGTCGTCGGCCAGGGCGTGGAGTTCTCCGCGCAGACCCTGCGCGGCGACCTGCTGATGCTGGGCGGCGTGTTGTGCTGGTCCACGTACTCGGTGGCGTCGCAGCCGATCCTGCAACGTCACTCCGCCCTCATCGTAATTGGCGTGACGTTCTCGATCGGGGCCGCGATGTATGTCCTGATGATGATCCCGATCCTGGTCGACGTGGAGTGGGGCGCGGTGTCGGGATTCAGCTGGTTCCTGATGCTCGCGTCCGCGCTGCTGGCGCTGAATCTCTCGTACTGGATTTGGTACACGGGTCTCAAGAAACTCGGCGGCTCGCGCACGTCCGTTTACAGTTACCTCACGCCGATCGTTGCGATGATCGTCGCCGCCATCTGGCTCGGCGAGCCGATCTCCAGCAATCAGGTCGCGGGCGCGGGGGCGATCTTCGCCGGCCTGCTGATCACACGGTTCACGCCGGCGTGAACCCCGCCCCTGTTGAACGCTCGTTCGACACGATTTATTTACATCTCGCCCCTCGCTACGGTATTCTTCGCAGCTACTTGTAAGCCTGTACGTTTTCATCGTTCGGCGCGTCGTTCGGGTACGTCGTCTCGTTCGGTTCCTGCCAAGGGCCACGGTCGGCCACTCTCCCGCTCAATCGTCGTCGTCGGTTCGCTCAGTCGTCCGCCTTCGGCTACGGCGCGACAAGTTGCCGCAGGCTCGGGCTGACCTTGTTTGTCGTTGTGTTGTTTTTGACTCCTGGCGCGTTTTGCGCATCCCGCGCGACGCGACAGGTGCCCACAAGGAGGAAGAACGCATGAACCGTTGGACGAAGGGCGTGCTGGCCCTCGCCGTTACTCTGGCATTCGCGGGATCCGCGTTTGCGCAGGGTGGGGGCGCAAGCAGCACCGGTACGATCCAGGGCCGTGTGGCCGACGCGCAGGGCGCGGTGCTGCCCGGCGTGACGGTGACGGCCACGAGCCCGGCGTTGATTCAGCCGCAGACCACGGTGACGTCGGAGACGGGCAACTACCGTTTCCCGGCCGTGCCTCCCGGCACGTATGAATTGACGTTCGAGCTGGCCGGCTTCAACAGCCTCAAGCGGCCGGGCATCTCGATCACGCTCGGCTTCACCGCCGCCGTGAACGTGGAGCTTGCGCTGGCGACGCTGCAGGAGACGGTGACGGTCAGTGGCGCCTCGCCGGTGATCGACACCAGCACGACGCGCGTGCAGCAGAACTTCAAGATGGAGCAGTTGCAGTCGATTCCGAACGGTCGTGACATGTGGGCGCTGCTCGCCGTCACGCCGTCGGTGCAGATGGGTCGCATCGACGTGGGCGGCAACCGCGCCGGCACGCAGACCGGCTACACCGCCTACGGCATGAACGGCCAGGTGCGCGTGCTGATCGAAGGCATCAACACCACGGAAGGCACCGGCGGCGCGGGGTTCTACTTCGACTACGCGTCGCTCGAAGAGGCGTTCCTCGGCACCTCGGGCCAGACCGCCGAGATGCCGAACCCGGGCGTGCAGTCGCAGTTCATCGCGCGCAGCGGCTCGAACCAGTTCCAGGGCGAGTACCACGTCGACTGGTACAACAACGCGCTGCAGGGATCGAACATTCCCGATTCGTACACGGAGCCGACGGCGTTCAACAACTCGCCGATCCGTGCCCACAGCAACGAGATCGATCGCTACTACGACCACGACATCAACGTCGGCGGTCCGATCGTCAAGGACAAGGCGTGGATCTTCGGCACCTACCGCGAGCA
>JALDXK010000547.1:0-4578 GCA_032155105.1 Acidobacteriota bacterium | reverse complement strand
AGACACCGCCAGCGAAGATGATCGCCAGGCCGATGGCCATCGCCACAATCGACGTGAGGTAGCGGCGATCGAAGCCGCGCTCGGCCAGCAGGCCGGTGGCAAACGCCGCGAGCGGGTACGCCATCAGGTATCCGCCCGAGGGGCCAAGCAGGCGCGCGAACCCCTGCGGCAGTTCGGGCGCGTGGGCAAACACCGGGAGCCCCGCAATGCCAAGCGTGAGATAAAGGATCTGGCTGAGCGCGCCGAGGCGGGAGCCAAGCGCGGCCGCGCCCACCAGCACGATCATGGGCTGGATGGTGAACGGCACGGGCGTAAACGGCAGCGGAAAGCTCAACTGCGACGCCGCGGCGGTGAGCACGGCGACGAAAACTACCGACAGGATCTGCACGCCGGTCCAGAGGTTGGCCGCCTGCCCACCATAGCCTTGGCGACGGTGGGACGCCGCGCGCATGCTGATTTGATCGAGAATCGTCGACGCGTGCGAGACGAAGGGTCGTGATGTCATGGCTATGGATTCTATCGGGGATTCTACCGGCATGCCCACCGCGCTGACAATCGCGGGTTCCGATTCCGGAGCGGGCGCCGGCATCCAGGCCGATCTGAAGACCTTCGCCGCGCACGGCGTCTATGGCACCTCGGCGATCACCGCGCTGACGGCGCAGAACACCATTGGCGTCAGCGGCATTCACGTGGTGCCCGACGATTTCGTGACGGCGCAGATCGAGGCGGTGGTGGCGGACCTTGGCTGTGATGCCGTGAAGACCGGCATGCTCGCCAATTCGACCGTCGTCGAAGCGGTGGCCGCCGCCGTCGAGGGGCTCGAGCTGCCCAACCTCGTGGTCGACCCGGTGATGGTCGCCAAGAGCGGCGATCAGCTGCTCAACGAGGAGGCGGTGCACGCGCTGCGCTGGACGCTGATTCGCCTCGCGCGCGTGGTGACGCCGAACATTCCGGAGGCGGAAGTGCTCGCGAAGATGTCGATCAAGTCGCTCGCCGACATGCGCGAGGCCGCGACCCGGATCGCGGCGCTCAAGCCGGCCGCGGTGGTCATCAAGGGCGGTCACCTGGCCGGGCCGGAAATCGTCGACGTGCTACTCGAGAAAGGCCAGTTCACGGAATTCATGGGACCGCGCATCGAGGGCCGGCACACGCACGGCACCGGCTGCACGTTTGCGGCGGCCATTGCCGCGCACCTCGCCAAGGGCGCGGAGCTCAAGGACGCGGTGCCGGCGGCGAAAACCTACGTCGAAGGCGCCATGCGACGCGGCATTCCCCTCGGCAAGGGCCACCGGCCGCTGCATCACTTCTGGCGCGGCATATACTGAACAGTTGAATGGTTGCGCCGACCGCGATCACGACCGGGCGCCTCGACGCCGCTCTGCTGGCCGGCGCGCTGGATGTGAGCGGCGCCGGGGCGGTCGCGATGTTCGTGGGCCTGGTCCGCGATCACAACCTCGGCCGTCGCGTGCGGCACCTCGAATACGAAGCCTACGAGCCGCTGGCGTTACGCGGGCTGGATCTGATCGTCGAGGAAGCGCGCGAGCACTGGCCTGCGGTGCGGCTGATGATTCATCATCGCATCGGCCGGATGGAGATCGGCGAGGCCAGCGTGGCGATTGCCGCCGCCTCGCCGCACCGCGCCTACGCGATCGAGCGGATCAAGCAGATCGTGCCGATCTGGAAGCACGAGTACTTCGAGGGCGGCGACGTGTGGATCGAAGGGGCGACGGCCGATCCGGACAACGCCGAGGCCCGCGAGAAAGCGAAGAAGATCGCATGCGCGTAACGGTGCGGTTGTTTGCGCGGCTCCGCGACATCGCCGGTGCCGGTGAGATGACGCGCGAGGCGCCCGCCGGCGCCAATGTCGGCGTGGTGTGGGCGTCGCTCGTCGCCGAGTACCCGGAGCTGTCGGCGTACGAAAAGTCGATCTCGTGCGCGGTCAACGCCGATTATTCACGCTTCACCGCGGCGGTGGCCGACGGTGACGAGATCGCATTTTTGCCACCCGTGTCGGGCGGCTAGAACGGCGACAAGAACGTAGGGGCGGGACTTCAGTCCCGCCCGATCAGAATGCGTAGACGCTGGACGTCCGTCCCGCCGGCCGCAGTATCGCCCACTCTCGCATTTATTTCGCCTTGTACAATTTGCTGAATCCATTGCGCGCGTTGGTCACGGTGAACGAGCCATCCTGCTGGGCCGACACCTTGATCCAGTGAGCGGCGCCGTTGTGCACGGGCGCCGGCGGAGTTCCGGGACCTGGCTGCGGGGGCGCAATGGCTGCGATCGGCATGACGGCCGGCTGATCGTCGATCGTGTTGGCGATGAAGAGGCCCGGCGTCGTGTGTTCCTGGCCACTCAAGGTCGAGAAATGCACCTGCCACAGGTCTTCGAGGCGCGGCGCCGAGTGGATGATTCGCATGGCCGGCGGCTGGCCGCCCTTGCGCGTGCCGTTGTTCATGATCGCAACGCGCGACTGCAGCGCATGCACCAGCACTTCGGCGTTCGACACCGGCTGCCCATGGTGGGACACGAAGAACACGTCGGCCGTGCCGATGCGGTTCGTCGGGCACATCAGGTCGAACTCCTTGTTCCATGTCAGATCGCCAAGGTGCACGGCCTTGAACCTGCCGAAGGTGACCACGCTGCCGACCGACTGTGCATTCTCGGTCTTGTCCACGTCCTGCGGCTTGAAGTTCGCACAGTACGGATTGGGCTGGCCGGCACCAGGCAGCGGCGTCTTCAACGCCTCGCCTGCCGAGGTGACGATGCGCCAGTCGAGGCCCGCCATGGGAACCCGATCACCCGGTTTCGCTATGGTGCGCTTCGCTTTCGCATACAGTCCGGGATAGGTGTCCTTCAGGAACACATCCGACGCCGGCTGCGATTGCACGCTCGGACCGTGGTCAACGTAGTGGCGGATCGGAATGCGGCCGGCCAATTCGGCCATCGCGCCGAAGTGATCGCCGTGCCAGTGCGTCGTGATCAGGTGATCGATCTGCGTGAGACCGGCATCCTTCACCGCGGCCATGATGCGATCGGCATCGCGCACCGCCGCGGTGCCGCCGTTGCCGGTGTCCATCAGCAGCGACTCGCCGGATGGAGACACGAACAGCGTCGCGTTACCGCCCTCGACGTCGACGACGTAGATGTCGAGGCTCTTGCCGCGGGTTTGCGCCGCCGGCACCGTTACCGACAACGCCAGGCCAAGGATGCCGATGGCTGCTGCACGCATCACGCCGCTCCTCTACTTTCGCCTCATCTGTGTCCAATCTGTGTCAATCGGTAGCCGTCTAATCTGCGTCTAATCTGCGTCTAATCGGTGGCACTCCGGATACTTGGTCTTGCCAATGGTAAGCGTGGCCACCTTGCCTTTGTTCCAGAACGACACTTCGGGAGGGCCTGGCGAAACGTAGCGGGCCCCCGACGCGGCCTTCGCCTGCGCGAGCGTGAAGGACTTGCCGCCGATCGTCAGTTCGATCGAGTCACCCGTCACGCGCGTGGTCACCTCGCTCGTGCCGCACACGAAACGGACGGAGGTTCCGGCGGAGGTTCCGGCGGAGGTTCCGACGGAGGTTCCCGCGGGGGCTCCCACGGGGGTTCCAGCGTCGCGTGGTTCGAACTCGTAGATGCCGCCGTCGGCCATCAGCGAGAGGAAGAGATGGCGTTCGCGCACAACATACGAGCGGACGAACGGCCAGTGCTTCACGAGTTGATCGTGCATCGAGCCGCGCGGGCACATCGCGCGCGTCAGCGCCAGCGGACCAAACTCGATCTGCGAGGTGCCCGTGCTTTTCCAGCCGCCCGCGCCACGATTGCAGTCGAACCGCACCGCGAGGCGTCCATCAGGCCCGAAATCGATGGTGTATTTCGACCGATCGTCTGGCGTGCGAACCTTCTCGTCGCCGCCCTGAAAGCGCACCAACTGCCAGGCCGTTCCAGACGGGTTGGCGGCCGGCGTCGGTTGTGCGACGCCTGCGCGTGGCGCGGTCACGACGGCCAGCGCCATGCACAACACCACACCGTGAAGAGGCCTTCGACTCGTCATGTGAGTATCAGCTGATCCGCAGCAGCTTCATCAGGTTGGAGCTGAGGATCGCTTCCTTCTCGGCATCGCTGAGGAACTTCGCATTCAAGACCAGGTCCACGGTGACTGGCCAGTTGAACGGCACATCGGTGCCGTACACCACCTGGCCGACGCCGGCCTCCGCCACGAGGTGGCGTAGCCCTTCGTCGGAAAACACCATCGTGTCGATGACGATCTGCGACTTCAGGTACTCGCTCGGCGTTTTCTTGTTGGCGCACTTCGCGTTGCCGCGAAATTCGCACGCGGCTTCGGTGCGGCCGAAATACGACGGCAGGTAGCCGCCGGCGTGCGCCGCCACCACCTTCAAATTGGGGAAGTTGTCGAAGGTGCCGTCGAAGATCAGCCGCGACAGGAAATATGTGGTCTCGAGCGGATTGCCGATGATGTTGCCGAGATCGCCGCGGCCGCGGAAGGCGCCGTCCTTGACGATGTTCTCGGCGCCGCCGGGGTGCATGAACACCGGCACGGCGAGCTCGTTCGCCTTGGCCCAGAAC
>JALDXK010000546.1:0-4597 GCA_032155105.1 Acidobacteriota bacterium | reverse complement strand
GTGTTGTCCCCCATGTTGCCGTAGTAGGCGGCGTGGAAGCGCTTCGAGCGCCACGGCGTGCCCATGCCGTCGATTTCCACGACCACGAAGCCGAGCTCGGCGAGGGCCTGCGAGTCGGCGCGCGCCGCCGAAAACTGCCGGCTGCCGACACTGCCGGTCTGCGGGCCCGGGTAGATCCGGTTGACGATCGGGTACTTCTTCGCCGGATCGAAATTCGTCGGGCGGTAGAGCAGGCCGTAGAGATCGCCGACGCCGCCGCGGTCCTTGACCGTGATCGGCATCGGCGGCTTCCATCCGGTGGCGAGCAGGCGGCTGATGTCCATCTTCTCGAGCGCCAACACCACCTTGCCGGCGGCATCGCGCAGCACCGAAGTCGTCGGCACATCGGGCTTCGAATAGTTGTCGACGAAGTAGTTGCCCGACGGCGCGAGCGAGATGTCGTGATCGGCGTCTTCGGGTGTCAGGAGTTGCGCGGGCTTGCCGTCCATGCTGACCCGGTAGAAATGCCGGAAGTACGGATCGCGCGCGGATTCGCGGCCGACGCCCTGGAAGTACAACAGCCGCCCCGCTTCGTCGACGCGGAGCAACTGCGTGACGTTGCCCTCACCGGTGGTGATCGGGTGCTTCAGCTTGCCGGTCTGCAGGTCGTGCAGGTAGAGATGCCCCCAGTTGTCTTTCTGCGAAAACCAGATCGCTTCGTTCGACTTCGGCAGGTAGCGCCAGTTGGCGCGGCCGTTGCCCGACTCGAGGAAGGTCTCGCCCTTTTCCTCGAGTACCTCGCGAATCACGCCGGTCGCGGCGTCGGCGACGCGCAGGTTGGCCTGCTGATGGTTGCGCGAGGTCGAGACGAACGACACCTGGCTGCCATCGGGATGCCATTGCACGTCGGACCACTCGCCGCCGCAGAGGATGTCGTCGCAAATCGTCGAGCGGTGCTGATCTGGCGGCATCTGCAGGCGTGTCAGCTTCGCCCCGTCGATTTCGATCACGACGCGTTCGATCATCGTGATCACGTCATCACCCGGCAGCGGGTACTTCCATGCCAGCAGCGTCGGATGGCCGGCCACGGTGTTGACGAGGTACATCTCGCCGGTCTTGCGCTGGTCCTGGCGGAAGGTCGCGATCTTCTTCGAATCCGGCGACCACGCCAGCACCGGCCGCTCGCTGAAGCGCCAGCCGGCGTTGTCGGTGCCGTAGCCGTAATCCTTGATGCCGTCGGTCGTGAGCTGCATGTCCGCGCCGCTGTCGATGTTGCGGACCCACAGGTTGTAGTCGCGGATGAAGGCGGCCAACTTGCCGTCCGGTGACGGTACGCTGTTGGGAAACCGCGCCGGACGATCGGCTTTCGTGCACTGCTTGCCGTGGACGTCGCACGTCCAGCGAAGGAGGTCGGTTTCGAACCAGAACGATTGCAGGTCGGTGGCAAACGTGATCTGGGTGAACGGCAGCCGCGCGGCGGTCATCGGCTTGCCCATCGCGGTCGTCAGCGCACTGGCCACGGCGGCGTGATCGAACGCCGACGTCTTGGTCGCCTTCGCCGCATCGACCAGGATGAACTCGCTGCCGCCGGCGGTCTGGTTGCGGTACCAGAAACGATCGCCTGGGATCCAGTTGGCGCGCACCGCGCCGTTGCTGACGAGCGGGTTGGTGTTGTAGTTGAGGAACTTTTCGGCGCGCTCGTAGTCGGCGACGGTCACCGTGGCGCGCGATTGCGCCGCGCCCGGCAGGGTCAGGGCGACGCAGACGGCGATGGTGGCGAGGGCGGAAGTGAAGAGTCGGTAGTGCATGGGAAAGTATTGCACTTCTTGGGCTGGACCAGCGCCCTCCGGAGCGGTCATCCGCCTTTGCGCTGCGCGCTCGGAGGCAGGCCATCCGCCTTCGCGCTGCGATTGGCGCCATGCATCCGGCGGCGCCCCAAAAAAAAGGCCGGGCCCAGTGGAGCCCGGCCTTCAAAGGAGGAAGGCTACTTGCCGCCGAAGAGAATTGACACGATGTAGCAGAACTCCGTCAGCGGCGGCATCCGTGCGGCCGACGCGATCAGGCCGCCACTCGCGCTGGTGGCCTCGGCGAACGGCAACTCCGTGTCGGGGACCTTTCGACCGGTGGCGTCGGGGCATGTTGCCACCACCGCCCTGGCGTCGACCAGGTAGTCGAAGATCACTTCCGAGTGCTCGAGGCTGGTGGGTTCGCCAATGCCGCCGTTCGGCTGCGCGGCACTGAACACCCACAACGCGGCAGCCTCGCGGTCGGATGCGACAAACGTTCTGGCCTCGACTCCGCTCGTCAAGCGGATGGTGGTCCTGGCGCCGCGCGAACCGTGGAAGTTGACCGCGTCGGTCAGGCGTTGCCGGTAATGGCCAAACGACCACAATTTGCCGGCGTCCGGATGGCCATGCGCGTTCTCGATTCGTCCGCCTCGCAGCGAGATGGTCGAGGACGCCCACTTCTCGAGGTTGCCTCGCACGCGCTTGCCGGGCGCAATGTGGTGAAGCATCGCCATTTCATCCGCATGATTGGCGACCTCCGGCGCATCACCGGAGACGATGTCGAGCGAGGTATTCCGAAGGCTGCGGAACACGAAGTCCGACGGCGTGACTCCGATCAGCGTGGTGTCGAAGGCCTCTGGGACGACGCCTGGCACGGGCGCCATTCCGAGGGCCCTGGCCATGGCCGAACCCGCTCGCGCCATGAGGAATGGCGTGTGGGTCATGTGGTGCATCGAATGCTGGCCGGGCGTCGCCACCAGGAACGATCGATCGGCGCGCTCCACAAACGCCATCATGCCGACGAAGCGGACCGACACCTGTTCGAGTGATGGTGCGGCCTGCACAGCTCTCCCGAAACTCGTCGATGCGGCGGTGACGCCGCCGAGCGCGACTCGACTGACGAAATCACGACGGTTCATCTTCTTGCTCCTACGGATGGGGGGCTATCGATCGGACCCGTATAGCACCAACGCTGTCCAAGCGCCGAGTCGACGGCCGTTGCTCTGCAATGCGTTGCGTTGGAGATTGGCGAGGGCCTGTTCCGCGGACATGCCCTTCGACATTTCGCGGTAAAAGCCGATCATCAGATCGCGAGTAGCGACCTCGTCGGCACCTGGCAGCGACCCGAGCACGGCCGGAACACCCGCGGCCATGAACGCGCGAACCAGGCTCAACGTGCCCTCGCCTCGATGTTGAACGGAAGCCTTCACGGCGTCGAGCACCACCAGCCCCGTCTGCGGCAGAGGGTGGGCCGCGATGTCGCGGCCGAAGATCGACGCCGATTGGCTGGGGGACGCATCGCTGGCCACGATCACCCGCGACAGCAGCGGGTAGGCTGCGTTGGCCGACGTTCTCGCCGTGAGATGAACGATCGAACTCTTGGGCGCCTCGCGGAAGAACGACTCGGGTGTCGCGGCGGCGCCGCTGAGCAACAGACGCGAGCCATAGGCAGAGGCAAGGCTCCCGGCCGTGACCGAATCCACATCAGGTCCGCTGAACACCAGCGCGTCGGTCGTCCGCTGGCGCGCCCTGGCGTTCCTGGCGGCGCTGGCGAACGCGGTCACGCTGGGCGACAGCCTCACCGTCATGGTTTCAGCCAGGAAGCGTTGGGCGCGTGGATCCCAGAGCGCCGCGAACGACGCAGCCTGGTACGCGGCATCGGGACAGACCACGAGACGTGAAATGCCCGTGAGCTGTGCGGCCATCGGCCGGACAATCTCGTTGTACAGGCTGCGGCCCGAGGCAGGCGAGGAGAGTTGTTCACCAATCTCGCGTTGCTGCCGAGCCACGAGGGTCGCCGCGTCGCGTCTCGACAGAGGACGGAAGCTCACCGTGGCGGCTTCGCGTCGAATCACCCAGACGGCGAGCTCGTGATCGAACTGGTTCAAGACCAGCATGGCTTCGTCGGGGTTCAACGAGGCGCGCACGGCGTCCAGGGTTGGAATCACACCGCGCGACTCGGCCAGCGTCCGCAGGCGGCTGCGTTCAGCGAGATCGAACGCGCGCGGCAAGTCGCCCGCCTTCAACGCGAGATGGACGGCAGTGTCGAGGAGCTCCCACGATTCGTCGAGCGCCGAAATGCGACCCTCGTCGGGCACCGACGCGCGCTCTTCTTCGAAGACGGCGATGCCGCGATTCAAGGCGGCCTGACCCTGATCGATGCGGCCCAATGCGATATTGGCCTTGGCCAGTCTCAGGTTGAGCTGCGCCAGGCGCAAGCGGTCGCGCCGCTGCTCGATGATCGCGATCGCGCGCTCGGCGGCGGCAACGCTCGCCGCCGGGTCGTGCAGGCGTTCCACGTCGCTCTCGGCCGCAAGCACACCCACTTCGATGCGGCTGCGGAAGCCGTCGTCCACAATCAGCGCCAGCCGCGAGCGCGCCTGGGCCAGGTCGCGCCGCGCTTCCAGAACCCGCCCGAGTGTGAGCTGTGTGGACGCGCGTTGGGCCAGCGCATCGGCAAGCGCAGCGTCGTGTTGGATCTTCGGGACACGGCCGAACGGGAGCGGATGGAGGCGCTGCTGGCCTCCGCCGACGTCTTCCTCACCAACCTCCGCCCTGACGCGTTGGACAAGCTGGGGCTGGAGCCGGAGCAGATCGAACAGGTCCAGCAG
>JALDXK010000545.1:0-4604 GCA_032155105.1 Acidobacteriota bacterium | reverse complement strand
GCACAGCTTCCTCACCTTGGCCGACATACCAGGCGACACCTACCCCGGCATCGACGGCGGGCTGGTGCAGCGGCGGGGGCCGGCACCGAGCTTCGGGGTGCCGGTGGACTCCTTCGTCAACACCATCGACGTCGCGGGCGCCTCCGCGCGCGGCATCTACGTCTCGAATTGCCCGGGCCGGAACTCGGTGGCGGTCGCCGAGTTGACGATGGCGCTGATCCTTGCGATCGATCGGCGCATCGCCGACAACGTGGCCGACCTGCGCGCGGGCAAGTGGAACAAGAAGGAGTACTCGAAGGCGCGCGGCCTGATGGGCCAGACCCTCGGCCTGCTCGGCTTCGGCCACATCGGCCAGGAAGTGGCGCGCCGCGCCGCCGCGTTCGGCATGCCGGTAGTGGTGTGGAGCCGCCGCTTCGACACGGCGTCGGCGCGCGACCAGGCGGCCGAGAGCTTCGACATCGAGATCGTGCCGTCGGCGGAAGAGGTGATGGAGCGATCGGACGTGATCAGCGTGCACCTGGCGCTGAACAAGGAGACGCGTGGCTTCGTCAACGCCGCGCTGCTCGGCCATGCGCAGAAGGGCGCGTATTTCATCAACACCGCCCGTGCCGAGGTGGTTGATCACGAGGCGCTGGCGACCGCCGTCAAGGACAAGGGCTTGCGATTGGGACTCGATGTCTTCGCCAACGAACCGACGACGGCGACCGGTGCGTTCTCCGATCCGCTGATTGCCCAACCCAATGTCTACGGCACACATCACATCGGCGCCTCGACCGACCAGGCGCAGGAAGCGATCGCCGCCGAAACGGTCCGTATCATCCGCTCGTACAAGGACACGGGGAAGGTACCGAACGTCGTGAACCTGGCCAGGCTGACGCCGGCCACGCACATGCTGGTCGTGCGCCACCGCGACAAGCCCGGTGTGCTCGCGCACGTGTTCGAATACCTGCGCGTCGCCCAGCTCAATGTGCAGGAAACCGAAAACATCATCTTCGACGGCGCACAGGCGGCAGTGGCGCGCATCAACCTCGACGGCGCGCCCTCGAGCCGCTCGTTGGAAGCCATGCAGGCCGGCAACGCTGATATCCTCGATCTCCAACTCGTGAAGCTTGGGTAACCCAATGGCCACTACGACTCATCGCCTTTTTAATTTCTCCGCCGGTCCCGCCGTCCTGCCGCTGTCCGTGCTCGAGGAAGCGCAGCGCGACCTCGTGTCGCTGCCCGGCGTCGGCATGTCAGTGCTCGAGATCAGTCATCGCTCGAAGACCTTCGAGGCGATTCTCGCGAAAACGGAACAGGACCTGCGCGCGCTCGGCAACGTGCCCGCGAACTACAAGGTGCTGTTCCTGCAGGGCGGCGCATCGATGCAGTTCTCGATGGTGCCGCTGAACCTGCTCACGGCCGGCGCCACGGCCGACTACATCGTCACGGGCGGCTGGGCGCAGAAGGCGGTCAAGGAAGCGCAGCGCGTTGGCACGGTCAACATCGCCGCATCCACGGAAAGCGAGAACTTCGCGCGCATTCCACGGCAGGAAGAGCTCAAGCTGACGCCGAACGCCGCTTACGTCCACATGACGACGAACAACACGTTGTTTGGCACGGAGTGGGCGAAGGAGCCGTCCGTGGGAGAGGTGCCGCTGGTTGCCGATACGTCGTCCGACATGTTCAGCCGGCCAATCGATGTCTCGAAGTACGGATTGATCTACGCCGGCGCGCAGAAGAACCTCGGTCCGTCGGGCGTGACACTGGTAATCGTCCGTGAGGACCTGCTCGCCCGATCGTCGAAGTCGCTGCACACGATGCTGAATTACGCCGTGCACGCCGAGAACGGCTCGATGTACAACACGCCACCCTGTTTCGGGATCTACCTGATGGGGCTGGTGATGAAGTGGGCGCTCGCGCAAGGCGGGCTGGAGGCGATCGGCCAGCACAACGAGCGCAAGGCCGCGAAGCTGTACGCGGAGATCGATCGCAGCGGTTTCTACCGCGGCACGGCCGCGAAGGACAGTCGCTCGCGCATGAACATCACGTTCCGCTTGCCGAGCGAAGAACTGGAAACGGCGTTCGTGAAGCAATCCACCGCGGCGGGTCTCGACGGCCTGAAGGGCCATCGCTCGGTCGGCGGGATGCGCGCGTCGATCTACAACGCCTTCCCGGAGGAAGGTGTCGACTCGCTCGTGGCGTTCATGCAGGAGTTCGAGAAAAAGAACGGCTAGTCGGGGGGCCGGTTGTAACCGTGCCCTCTGCCGCGGCGGCGTCCACGCCGGCGCCGTCGCCGCCCTGCCCGCTCGCCCGGAGCGGCCCCTGCTTCGCCCCCCGGCGGTGGGTGCACCGCACTGGGCCCGAGCGCCTCGATGAAGCCCTTCCAGTGCTCGAGCACCGCGGGCGCCTGCCCGTGAACCTCGAACCACGTCAGCGCGTCTTCGAACGGGCCGCGGTGCATCAGCGCGCGCTTGGCGCGCGGCGACATCTCGAGATCGGCGATACGGGACTGCAGCGACAGCAACTGCCGCAGCCGTTCAGTGTCGCCGCGGGCGATGGGCAGCATGCCGATCTTGAGGATCGGCTCCTTCGGCGGGCGGCGAAACTTTGGCTTGGCCCGCACGACCAGCTCGTTGCCGGGCCGCGGCGCGCCGCTCTCTCCGTGTTCTCCGTTCTCTTCTCCGTGTTCTCGGACGTGTTCATCGCCGTGTTCTCGGACGTGTTCATCGCCGTGTTCTCGGAACGTCTTTTCTCGGCGAGGCATCAGGCCCAGCGGAACGAGCAGCGTGCCGAGCAGCACGGGATTGCGAAGCGAGGCGGGCGCGGCTTCGAACTTGCGCCGGTAGGCATCGAGTGACGACAGCCCGTCCCACAACGCCTGGTTCTTCGCGCCGCGCTGGATCTCTGGCGTCATCGGTTCGAGCAGCCGATGCTCGGCGAGCGCCCTGAAGGTGTGTTCGGCCGATCCCGAACGGAGAATCTTGTAATACTCCTCGATCAATCGCGCCGGCGACGCGGTGGCAATGAGGGACCGGTGGCGATCGATCGCCTTCACGATCGGCGGGTCGAGCCGGAAGCCGAGCCGCGACGCCATCACGATCGCGCGGAGCATGCGGACGGGATCTTCCTTGAAGCGGTCGTTGGGATCGCCGATGCAGCGAATCAGCCCGTCCTTCAGGTCCTGCAACCCGCCGACGTAGTCGATGATCGAGTACGTGCCGATGTCGTAGAACAGCGCGTTCACGGTGAAGTCGCGCCGGAACGCATCCTCTTCGGGCGTGCCGAACGTGTTGTCGTGATGGGCCGCTTCGCCAGTATCGCCCGCGTCGCCGCGCCTGTCGCGCCGTGGCTCGCCCGGCAGGTCGCGGGCGGAGGCGGCCTTGTCCCTCCGAAGCTCGCCTGACCCGTCGCGAGCGGAGGCGGACTTGTCCCGCCGTAGCTCACCCGATGCGTCGCGAGCGGAGGCGGATGCCGGCTCGGCGGGCTGCGCGGGTTCGGCTTCCGTGCCGGCGGGCACGTTCTTGCGGAACGTCGCCACTTCGATCGTCTTGAGGCCGAAGCGGACGTGCGCCAGGCGGAAGCGGCGGCCGATAATCCAGCAGTTCCGGAACAGCTTCTTGATTTGGTACGGGTGCGCCGACGTGCCGATGTCGAAGTCTTTGGGCCGGCGGCTCAGCAGCAGGTCGCGCACGCTGCCGCCGACGAGGTAGGCGACGTAGCCGGATTCGTGGAGGCGGTAGAGGACTTTCAGCGCATCGGCATCGACGTCCCGCCGGGAAATGGGGTGGTCAGCCCGGGGGACAATCACGGGTTCCGTCATCCAACTGATCATTGTACTGTGTTATTCAGTGATGGCAGGGTCGACGGGCCCCTCCCTCCTCCTGATGATCATCCTCGCCGTCGCCCCCGTGGCCGCACAACGTGCCGAGCTGGCGCGGGCCCGGACGGCGTACAACGAGAACCGGTTCGACGAGGCGATCGAGGCGGCCCTGGCCGCGCAGAAGGTGTCGCCCACGTCCGACGCGGCCACGGTGGTGCTGGCCCGCGCCTATCTCGAACGCTACCGGCAGCGCGCCAACCCGGCCGATCTCGCCGGGGCACGCGTGCAGCTCGGCACCGTCCGCGTGTCCAACCTCGATTCCCGCGACCGCGTGGATTTCCTGATGGCGCTCGGTGAAGCGCTGTTCTTCGAAGACGACTACGGCGCGGCCGCGTCGCTGTTCGAGAGCGGCATCGACAGCGCCGTGCTGCAGGGCACGGTCACTGGCGAAGCGATGCTCGACTGGTGGGGCAGCGCCATCGAGCGCCAGGCCGACGCGATCGAGCCAGACAGGCGCGAAGCGCTGTTTGGCCGCATGCGCGACCGGATGGCTCGCGAGCTGGAGCGCGACCCCGGCTCGGCGGCCGCCGCCTACTGGATCGTCGTCGGCACGCGCGGCACCGGCGATGCGCGTGGTGCATGGGATGCGGCCATCGCCGGCTGGGTCCGCGCGCGGCTGGCCGGCAGCCGCTCCGCGACGCTGCGGGCGGATTTGGACAAGCTCGTGCTCGAAGGCGTCATTCCAGATCGGGTCAAGCTCCTGTCGCCGGAGCGGCGCGGCCAGGCGGAATCGGATCTCAGG
>JALDXK010000544.1:0-4613 GCA_032155105.1 Acidobacteriota bacterium | reverse complement strand
GATCTCGTTCGCCGCAACGAGGTGCGTGCCACGGCAGATCCAGATCCCGATGTGACCACGTTGATTCGGATCGAAGCTTGCGCCATCACCCTGAATCGTGCCGCCCGGGAAGATGCGCCCTTCGGTGACGAAGAACGAGCCGCGCTCGGGCTGCGTGTGTTCGGGCTTGACGAATGTCGGAACGAACTTGCCGGCGAGGTCTTCCGCGACGTCGATGGTGAAGACGAACGGCTCTTTCGTCTTCTTGGCACGAGCGGTCTCGGCTTCTTGCGCGTGAGTCGGCGCAACAAGCGCCATCGCAATGCCGATGACGGCCGCGGCGCGGAGTAAGTACGGAACTAGCGTGCGACGGACGGAGAACGTGGGTGGACCAGTAAACATGATGACTTTTCCCTTCGAAACAACAGACAGGGGTCGAGAGTAATCGACGCCTGCGAGTGCAGTTGTGTCGAAGGAGTCAGGTTCCGGTGATCTTTCGGTGATGAGCCTGATGCTCGAGACCGTCGCCAATTCCTCACCCTATCCACACTAAATCCTGACCGTTTGTTTACAGTGCGTGCATACGTCACCCCGCGGTGATCCGTCACTATCAATGTCGGGAACGATCACGCGTTTTCCGATCATTCATTTGAGGGCTGTTTATGATCTTGCTCTTTGCGGACGGGACTGCCTTTGCCGGCACCTCGTTCGGCGCCCGTCGATCGGTTCGCGGAGAAGTCGTCTTTCATACCGGGATGGTCGGCTACGTCGAGGCGTTGACCGACCCCTCTTACCGCGGACAGATTCTCGCGCTCACCTACCCCTTGCAGGGTAACTACGGGGTGCCCGCCGGTCCCTTTGAAAGCGCGTCGATCCAGGTCCAGGGCCTGATCGTCCATCGCCACGCCGCGCTGGCGTCGCATCGGACATCGGAGCTCAGCCTCGCCGACTGGCTGTGTCGTCACGACGTGCCCGCCATCGAGGGTGTCGACACCCGCCGGCTCACGCGGTACCTGCGCGAGCGGGGCACGCTGGAAGGCCGGTTGCTGGCCGACGGCGACGAACAGGAACGTGATTCCGATCGCGCGGGCGATCAGGACCACGTCGACATGCGGCACGTACTGGATCTGGTCGCGCCGTCTCAGGTCGCGGAGTTCGCCGGTGGCGATCTCCGCGTCCTTCTTATCGATACCGGGGCGAAAGACAGCATCGCCCGCTGTCTGAACGCGGAGGGCGCGACCGTCGTACGCGTGCCGTGGTCCGATCCCTGGGAACGCCGCCTCGGGGAGGTGGACGGGGTGGTCCTGGCCAATGGTCCCGGGGACCCGCGCCGGCTCGCAGAGTCGGAATCGCTGCAGCGGGTCCAAGAGGCGCTCCGGCGCGAGCTGCCGACGCTCGGCATCTGCCTCGGGCATCAGTGGCTCGCGCAGGCGGCCGGCGCCGCGATCTACAAGCTGCCCTACGGCCATCGATCGCACAACCAGCCGGTCATCGATCGGACGACGGGCCGCGCCTATCTCACGACCCAGAACCACGGCTACGCAGTGGATGCGACGACGCTCGACGCCGGATTCGAGCCGTGGTTCGCGAATCTCAACGACCAGTCGAACGAAGGGCTGCGTCATCGCGACAAGCCGTTCCGCTCGGTGCAGTTTCATCCCGAGGCGTCCGCCGGCCCGAGGGATACGCGGTTCGTGTTCAGGGAATTTCTGCGAATGGCCGGCGAATCGCGCGTCGCACGGCGCGTGCCCTCATCGAGGTAAGCAATCATGACGACTCATGTGATGGATTCCACGCCGGTCGTACGTACGCGGGAAGGGATGCCCCGGCGCGTGCTAGTCCTCGGCTCGGGCGCGCTCAAGATCGGACAGGCCGGGGAGTTCGACTACTCGGGCACGCAGGCGCTCAAGGCGCTGAAGGAAGAAGGTCTCTACACGGTGTTGGTGAATCCCAACGTCGCCACCGTGCAGACCTCTCACGAGTTCGCCGACAATGTGTACTTCCTGCCGCTCACCGTGCCATTCATCGAACAGGTGATCGCCGCCGAGCGGGTGGACGCGATCATGGTCGCATTCGGCGGCCAGACTGCGCTCAACTGCGGCCTCGAACTCGCTCGGTCAGGCGTGCTCGAACGCCACGGCGTGCGCGTGCTCGGCACGCCGCTGGCGGCGATCGAAGCGACCGAAGATCGGCAGTTGTTCGTCGACACCCTGGCGGAGATTGGCGTCCGCACGGCGCGCAGCCGCGCGGTGACCACGGCCGCCGCGGCCGTCGACGCCGCGGCCGCCCTCGGCTATCCGGTGATGCTGCGGGCCGGTTTCGCACTCGGCGGGAAGGGCTCTGGCGTGGCGCGCACCGAACAGGAATGCCGTGACCTTGCGGAACGGGCGTTCGCCACGGTCCCGCAGCTGCTGGTCGAGGAGTACCTGGGCGGGTGGAAGGAGTTCGAGTACGAAGTCGTGCGCGACGCCGACGATCACTGCCTGACCATCTGCAACATGGAGAACGTGGATCCGATGGGCATCCACACCGGTGAATCCATCGTCGTCGCGCCCTCGCAGACGCTGAACGACCAGGAGCACCAGGATCTTCGCGACATCGCGATCGCGGTGATTCGCCGCCTCGGGGTGATCGGCGAGTGCAACATCCAGTACGCCGTCAATCCGCGCACCTGGGACTATCGCGTGATCGAGGTCAACGCGCGGCTGTCGCGATCGTCGGCGCTGGCATCGAAGGCCACCGGCTACCCGCTGGCCTACATCGCCGCGAAGCTCGCGCTTGGCTACAGCCTGCCCGAGCTGCGCAACACCGTCACCAGGACGACGAGCGCGTTCTTCGAGCCGGCCTTGGACTACATCGTGTGCAAGATCCCGCGGTGGGATCTGCAGAAGTTCGAGGGCGTTGATTCCACCGTGGGCACGGAGATGAAATCGGTGGGCGAGGTGATGGCGATCGGGCGGACGTTCGCCGAAGCCCTGCAGAAGGCCACGCGGATGCTCGAGGTCGGCGCGGATGGCCCGGCCGACTCGCCGATGGTGTTCGACGACCTCGAAAGGGCGATCGCCACGCCGTCTCCGAGCCGGATCTTCGCCGTGGCTCAGGGCTTCGCCGCGGGCCTGTCGATCGAGCGCGTCGCGGAGCTGACCTCGATCGATCCGTTCTTCCTTGCCGAGATCGAGCGTATCGCCCTGGTCGGTATGGTGCTCAGGCTCTTCGCGGGATCGCAATTGGATTCACCTGAAACGCTGACGGCGATCGGCGAGGCGAAGCGCGCCGGCTTCTCAGACCGCGCCATCGCGCACCGACTCGAGCTGCCTGAGCAGGAGGTGCGGGAGCTGCGGCGCGCGCACGGGCTCGTGCCGCGCCTCTCGCAGATCGATTCGGTGGCGGCGGAATATCCGGCCGAGACCAACTACCTGTATCTCAGTTATGCCGCCGAGGCCAGCGACGTGGCGCCGAGCCAGCGCAAGAAACTGCTCGTGATTGGCTCGGGCTGCTATCGCATCGGGTCCAGCGTGGAATTCGACTGGTGCGCCGTCAACGCCGTGCTCGAGGCGCGCGCGCTCGGTTACGAGACGCTGTTGCTGAACTGCAACCCCGAGACCGTGTCGACCGACTACGATCTCTGCGATCGGCTGATCTTCGACGAGATCTCGCTCGAGTCGGTGCTGGCCGTCTGTGACGCGGAACGTCCCGACGCCGTCATCGTCTCGATGGGTGGCCAGGCCGCCAACTCCCTCGCGCTCGACCTCGAGCGCGCCGGCGTGCGGCTGCTGGGCACGTCCGCGGCCGCCATCGATTGCGCCGAGAGCCGCGATCGTTTCTCGGCATTGCTCGACGAGTTACAGGTCGATCAACCACGATGGACCCGCGCCGGCACGGAATCTGCGCTCGCGGCATCCGTGAACGCGCTCGGCGGGTTCCCAGTGCTGGTGCGCCCGTCCTACGTGCTCTCGGGCGCCGCAATGCGGGTGGTGTGGTCCACCGGCGATCTGCGCGAGTTCATCACCCGGGCGACGCGCCTGTCGCCGCATCGCCCGGTGGTGCTCACGAAGTTCGAGGTTGACGCACAGGAGATCGAGTTCGACGCCGTGGCGCGCGATGGCTCGCTCCTGGTCTGGGCAGTGTCGGAGCACATCGAGCGGGCCGGCGTGCACTCCGGCGACGCGACCCATGTGTTCCCGGTGCAGAGCGTGCGCGACGCGGCGGTCGATCGCGCCGTCGAGATCGGGCGCGCCATCGCGCGCGCGCTCGCCATCACCGGTCCGTTCAACATGCAGCTGCTGGTCAAGGGCCGGGCGGTCAAGGTGATCGAGTGCAATCTTCGCGCGTCGCGCAGCATGCCGTTTGTCTCGAAGGCGCTCGGCGTCAACTTCATTCGCGAGGCGGTTCGCGCGATGGTGGGCGAGCGTCCAACCGAGGGCTTGATCCGCCTGCAGTGCGAGCTCGACTACGTGGCCGTGAAGGCGCCACAATTCAGCTTCGATCGGTTGCGAGGCGCCGCTCCCCGCCTTGGCGTCGAGATGGCCTCAACCGGAGAGGTGGCGGCGTTCGGGAATACGTTCGGCGAGGCGTTGCTGAAGGCGATGCTGGCGTCGGGGTTTCGCCTCCCCACCAAAGGGGTTCTCCTGGCC
>JALDXK010000543.1:0-4624 GCA_032155105.1 Acidobacteriota bacterium | reverse complement strand
CTGTGCGACAGGAAACATCGCCCGCCACATCGCATGATCGTTCGGGGGAGTCAGATCGACGATGGGGTAGCGAGACGAGGGCAGCGCGCGGCCGATCTCGTGATCGAATTGGTCCCGCCCGTACGTGCCGTGATAGTCGGCAACCAGCAGAAAACCGCCCTTCAGCAGGTAGTCCTGTAGCCGTGCCACTTCGGTGGGGCTGAAGTGCGCGGTGCCGGCATCTTCCATGAAGATGAACGGGCAGTTGAACAACGCCTCGTCTGTCAGCCGCACGACCACGGCATCGGGATCGGACTCTTCACCGGCGTCGGTCATCTTCACCTGAATCTTGGTAAGTTCCGACACACGGATGCTGAAGTTGATGTCGGCTCCAGGATAGTCGGTGCCCCAGCCCTGCTTCTCGCGGTGGGTACTCATGAACATCACCCGGCAAAAGTTGAAGCCGCCGGAAAACGTCGTCGCGGTTGGGAAGCGCGGTGGCCTGCGCCCGTAGCCGCCGACCCAGATCTGCGCTGCCGCGGTGGCGGCGACGCCGACGAGGACGAGTGTCGCGAGCAGCGTGCGATGCGCGCGGGGGAAAGCCATCGCCTTAAAGTAACGCGGTTTTTCCTGCGGTTTTTCTGAGGTCTTTACTTTCGCTTTTTTATCGCTATAATAGCGAAAGTTTAGCGAAATACCCACCTTCGCGCGGACGCTTCGGTGGGTAAAGAGGTCATTATGGCCGCCAAAGCTGCTGTCGAAGCCCTTCTCCGCGAACGAAAACTCGATCGCACTCTTACTTCTGCGCTGCCCGAGCGTTTCGGCGAAGACGCGGTGGCGGCGTTCGGCACTGACACCTTGGATCGTGCGCTGTCCGGTGGATTGCTACGAGGCCAGGTGTCGGAAGTGGTGGGACCTTCCTCGTCTGGGCGAACGAGTCTCGCCTGGGCGGCGTTGGCCGCCGCCACGCTACGCGGCGAATCCGTGGCGCTGATCGATACATTCGACCGTTTCGATCCGCCCACGGCCGACGCGTGCGGCATGGTCTTGTCGCGGTTGCTCTGGGTGCGCGGCCAGGCGGTGTCGAAGACCGCGGTGGCGCTCGATCCCGCGTGGCTACCCGGCGTGCGCGCGGTGAGCGGGCCGGGCACCTTCATGGAACGCGTGATCGATCGCGCGATCAAGGCGCTCAACCTCGTCGTGCAATCCGGCGTGTGCACGTTGGTAGTGATCGACCTCATCGACGTGCCAGCCACGGCGCTCCGTCGTCTTCCCGCTTCGACGTGGTTCCGCATCGAACGCGCCATCGAAGGCAGCGACACGGCGGTCCTGATCCTGAGCGCCACGCCCATCGCCCGCAGCGCCGGGGGGCGTTCGATCGTGATGGGTGATCCTTCCCCGGCAAGGAGTGCCTCCCCGGCAAGCAGTGCCTCCCCGGCAAGCAGTGCCTTCCCGGCAAGCAGTGCCTCCCCCGGCAAGCAGTGCCGTCCCCGGCAAGTGTTATGGAAAGGCGATCACGACCGGACGCGCCGATTCGCAGGCGTGCGTTCGCGAGCGAGCATCAACGCCGCGAAGTGGTCGCACGCCCAGTCTATTGATCTCGAAACCTCCATCCTGAACGCGGTGTAGCTTGTTTGCCGCCTTGTATGCGCCATCGCTGCCGATGGCGGCGCTCATCGACGTCGCGCGGGCGTTCACGCCACGCTTCGAACAGGCCGGATCCGTCGTCCTGCTGGACGCCCACGGGCTGTCCCGCCTCTTTGGCAGTGCCCACGAACTAGGGGAGCACCTCCGCGATGCGCTTACGAAGCATGCACCTGGTGGCGCAGCCACCTGTCCTGAGCGAGAACGTCAGCAGGGCCGCCATGCTGACGTTCGAGTCGAAGGACGTATTGCTCTCGCGTCGACGCAGACCGCAGCGACATTACTCGCGCTCGGCACGCCCGGCCTCACGGTAGTGATGCCTGGGAAGGAAGCCATCGCGCTCGCGCCACTCAGCATCAATGTTCTTGACGCGTTTGAGAACCTTTCCGCACCGGCACCACCCCCGGCACGGGCACCGGCACCCACCCCGGCACGAGGCACGAGGCACGAGGCACCTTCAGCGAGCGGCTGGCATCACCCGCGAAGTACACACCAGGCCAGCCGCGGCCGCAAACGTGCTCCCGACAATCGACAGCTCGAGATCCTGACGAAATGGGGGATTCGCACGCTCGGCGCACTGACCGCGTTGTCTGGTCCCGAGATTCACGAACGGCTCGGCGATCGCGGCGTCTATTGGCAGTCGCTGGCCCGCGGCCTCGACGCGCGGCCCATGGTGCCGTGGGTAGACGAGGTGCCGTTCGAGACGTCGCTCGAGCTCGAGTGGCCGATCGAAGGGCTCGAGCCGCTGTCGTTCGTGCTGGCGCGGCTGCTCGAGCCGTTGGCGGAGCGCCTGGAACGTGCCGACCGCGGCGCGGCGGTGCTGTATACGTCGCTGCGCCTAACCTCGCGCACCGTGTTCACCCGCACGCTGCAATTGCCCGCGCCGATGCGCGATCCGAAAACGCTGCGCACGCTGATCCTGCTCGATCTCGAAACGAACCCGCCCGACGCGCCGATCGACATCGTCCGCGTGTTCATCGACCCGACGCCCGCGCGCGTGCTGCAGTGGACGCTGCTCGAACGCGCGCAGCCGGCAGTGGAGCAGGTGTCGACACTGACAGCGCGCCTGGCTGCTCTCATGGGAGCGGGGCACGTCGGATCGCCCGTCCTCGTGGATACATGGAGGCCGGGCGCGTTCGAGATGGCAGATTTCAGATCTCAGATTGCAGATTTATCGAAGATTGAGTCGCCGGCAAATCAACCAATAAATTTGAAATCTGAAATCTGCCATCTGAAATCTGCGCTGCGCCGCTTCCGTTTCCCTGTTCCCACACGCGTCGTGGTGCAAGAAGGCCGCCCGGTGCGCGTCCAGATCGATCGCCAGGGCTTCACCAGCGGCGCCATCGTGCAGGCCGCGGGACCATGGCGGACTTCCGGCAACTGGTGGGACACGCCGGCGCCGCGCAGTGCGCCCGATCGATCTTCGGACGCCTGGGACCGCGACGAGTGGGACGTGTCGATGACCGACGGCACCGTGTATCGCCTGGTCGTCGAACGCGGCGTCGGGCAATGGTTTTTGGAAGGTGTGATCGATTAGGTCCCACGGACGTTAACCACACGGAGATCACAGAGATCCTTTTTTCAGGCGCCACGTTGTTCGGATGATCCGTTGCATTTGAAATAGTTGCTCCGTGTCCTCCGTGTCCTCCGTGGTTCGCGTACGTGGACACGTGTATATCGAGCTGCATACTTCCTCCGCCTTTAGCTTCCTTCGCGCCGCCTCGCTGCCTGAGACGCTGATCGATCGCGCCGCCATGCTGGGCTATCCGGCGGTGGCGCTGCTCGATCGCGATGGTGTGTCGGGCGCGCCGCGGTTCCATAAAGCCGCGCTCGCCGCAGGCATCCGCCCGCTCATCGGCGCAGAGCTCACGATTGATGCGCGCCGCGACCCGGCTCCCGGATCCCGGTTCTCCCTGCCGGTCCTGTGTGCATCGCAAGAAGGTTGGCGAAATTTGTGTCGGCTGCTGTCGCGCATGAAGCTGCGCGCGCCCAAAGGGGAAGGCGCGCTCACCATCGAGGAGCTCGACGGCCGCGTCGCCGGCCTGATCGCCATGCCCGGCCGGCCGCTGCTCGGCGCCGAGCGGTTCGGCGTCGGCGGCCTGCTCGATCGCATCGTTGGCACCTTCGGCCGCGCCAACACGTGCGTCGAGCTGCAGCGCCACCTGCAACGCGATCAGGAAGACGACAACGATGCGCTGGTATGCCTGGCCGAGGCATTTCGCGTGCCGGTGGTGGCCACCGGCGGCGTCTGCTTTGCCACGCCCGAAGAACGCCCGCTGTTCGACGTGGTGACCTCGATTCGCGAGCACACCACGCTGATGCACGCGGGACGCCGGCTGTCTGCGAACGCCGAGCGCTACTTCAAGCCGCCGGCGCAGATGGCGCGGCTGTTTGCCGATCGTCCCGATGCGGTGCACGCCACGCGCGAGCTGGCCGATCGCCTGCAGTTCAGCATGCGCGACCTCGGCTATCGCTTTCCGAAATACCCGATTCCAGACGACGAGACCGAGATGTCGTTCCTGCGCAAGATCGCCGAGGTCGGCGCGCGCAACCGCTATCGGCCGTACCACGATCGCGCGCGGGCGCAGGTGGCGCGCGAGCTCGATCTGATCGAAAAGCTCGATCTCGCCGGCTACTTCCTGATCGTCTGGGACATCGTCAATTTCTGCCGGCAGCAGGACATCCTCGTGCAGGGCCGCGGCTCGGCCGCCAACAGCGCCGTGTGCTACAGCCTCGGCATCACCGCCGTCGATCCGGTGGGGATGGAGCTGCTGTTCGAGCGGTTCCTGTCGGAAGAACGCGGCGAGTGGCCCGATATCGATCTCGATCTGCCCAGCGGCGATCGCCGCGAGCGGGTGATTCAGCACGTCTATCAGAAGTACGGCCAGCACGGCGCGGCGATGACCGCCAACGTGATCACCTATCGCGGCAAGAGCGCCGCGCGCGAGGTCGGCAAGGCGCTCGATCTCGACGAGGGACAGATCGATCGCCTCGCCAGGGT